>JACDHC010000017.1 GCA_013821245.1 Candidatus Nitrosopumilus sp. | reverse complement strand
TCCAGCTATTCGCTTTGAAGATTAAGGGAACAAGTTTCGCTATGGAGTTGCCGTATTTTTCAGTTAACTTGATAACATTTGAGGCCCCTTCAACAGTGCAAATAATGCTGTTTGTGTTGTCGGGATCAATCTCAAGCCAGTACATTAAACCTAGCCTCTTAACCTGCCTTAGTGTCTCTTTCCATATCAAACCAATACTTTTACCAGAATCGATTTTGATCTCAATCTTAAGGCAATTGAAGAGTAACGTTTGAATGAGTGAGATGTTATACTGAAATAGTAATACTAGTGGATCTGGGGAATTAAAGCTGTAAATTATTGTATTTTCCTCCAAGTCTGACCACATTAACTTTAAGGTGGTCTCGGTGTCTATTTCTAATTTGTTTGACACTGTTTCTATAATCTCCTTTCTTTTACCCTCAGTTGTCGCGATATTGCCCAATGCGGACTCTTCAAAAACCATCCTTCTCACATCTGTCGGTGTTAGTTTTTTTGCTATGTATTTTTCTGAAGGAAAATTAAAGTTATTGTCGGTGCCTGTTTTTCTATCGTCCTCAAACACCGATTTAAATGTGCATTTCCTTTCCAAAATTGAGTATAAACCTCTAACTAATTTATAATCTTTGTATGGGTATTCTAACAATTTTATCATGTAACCTAATTTTTCTTTGCTACTTTTATTGTTGTAGCACTCGGTGATTATTTCAATAATCTTTTTAGCTATTTTATATTCTGCACTGTTATCATCTATGGAACATAACAATGGATAAATTTTTTTATTTTTATAATCTATCTTGTATCGTAGTAACTCCGATGTTATCATTGCATATCTAAAAATTATTTGGAGTAAATTTGAAGTAAATCATATTCAATAATAATTATGTGGAGACACATATATATATAAATATTTTTTTAATTGTTGATCTCTTAACTATTTAATACTTTTTCTAATTCCTGTGTTCCTTCTGTTACTTGTGGATATTTCGCTTGTATCAGATGAGATGATTTCAATAAGCTCTGCTACATTATCCTTGTTGTTCTTTGGCCTTAATAATCTCCCTAACCTTTGTACAAATTCTCTTTTACTTCCGGTGCCACTTAATATTATTCCTGTATTTGCATCTGGGATATCTGTGCCCTCGTCCAAAACCTTGGTTGTTGCTATGACCCTGTATTTGCCTTTTTTAAAGCCATCCAATATCTCATTTCTTTCATCATTTTTTGTTCGGTGTGTAATCACGGGAACCAAAAATCTGTTTGAAATGGTGTGTGCTAATTTGGTGTGTATGGTAAAAATTATTATTTTCCTCTCTGTGCTGTATTCTTTCAATATTTTCTCCAGCTCTAAAATCTTTGCCTTGCTGTTCAAGGCTACCTCAAGTGCCTCATTTCTGAGCAATAGGGCTTTTCTCAACACATTATTGTTTGATGAAAGGATGATTAGTTTTTCCAACCTAATCGGGTAAAAGATTCCGGCGTCTTTTAATAGCTTTTTGTACTCGCTAATTTTGTTTTTGTACTGTATTACCTCATTAGATAACATACTTATTGTCCTTTTTTCCAGCCTAAAATTGGATAAATAATTGTTTTCTGCCAGTTCATAAAAATCTTTTTTGTAGATTATGTTTCCTATCAAATTAAATAGCATAATGTGCCTTCCATCTTCTCTTTCTATGGTGGCTGTCAGGCCCAACCTGCAAGGGGAAATAAAATGTTCCCCTATCGAGCTATATTTTTCTGAGGCTAGATGATGGGCCTCATCAAAAATTATAAATTTAAATTTGTTGCCCAAAAAGGAAGATTTCAAATATGCTGAGTCATAGGTTGTTATCGTTATCATTTTGATGTCTTCATATCCACCACCAAACATTCCTACCAAACTTTTATCCTTACAAATTCTTTTTATGGATTCAAACCATTGCTCCATTAAATTTAATGTAGGCACAATAATCAAGGTTGATGAATTTATCTCTATAATTGCTTTTAGCGCAATTATTGTTTTACCTGCTCCGGTAGGTAAAACTATGCAGCCCCTTTTATCGTTTTCAATCCAACTTTTCAGCGCTTCACTTTGATAATCTCTTAAGACGAGCACATCATTTACATTGCTTTCCAGTGGAAAATCCAGGTAATCTTTAACTTTATCTGTGTATTCCTGCTCGTTTTCTTTTAAAAAATGAGTAATATCCTGATAATGCCTACCTAATGCCCTATTTTTGTTTATTCTTGGGTCATAGACAGAATAAGGTGTGTCTATATCTCCGCTTATTGTTATTGTTCCTTTATCGTATTTTAATTCAATAGGCTGATTGTTGTTGTTGTGATTTTTATTTTTATATGTGGTATTTTCCGTTAATATTTTATTTAAACATGTTTTGTTGTCTGTGTATCTCTGTGTATCTGTGTGTATGCAGGTTTTATCACCTGTGGATAAAATTAAAATGATGGGTTAAAGCATAATTAATGAATGGTAAAATGTCAAGTGGAGAAAGATTAGGTCAATTTTTAGAAGAGGGCAAAGATTGGGAACGCAAACCAACCAACATATCTGGGGTATTCCTGTTTAAGCTTCCTGAATATCGTGGACGACCTGCCTCGCTTGCAATAGAGATAAATCCATTAAATGCTAATGGGTCCCCATCAAAAAAAAGAGGCATTGTTATTAAATCCTCAGAAGAACTAAATTCGATTTTGGAGCTAATCAACAATTCAAAAGTTATACAACTTGCTAAATCAATAGATGAGGTTAATCCAGAAAGAAAGGCATTTGTGAAAAATGAATCTAACGAAGTATTTGAGATTTAAAGAATCGTTAAAATTTATTTTTACGTTTAATCTGCAAGTTTGGATCAAGAGTATTTTAGTCACCCTCTACTAAAGGAGCGTTCTCTTTTATTTAGGCAATATCAAAACACTGTGCTAGAAAAAACGTTATACAAAAACTCCCTAATTGTTGTTCCAACATCATTGGGGAAAACAATCATTACATTATTGATATGCGTGGATATTTTGTATAAATGGAAAAAGTCCAAAATATTGGTTCTTGCCCCAACCCGCCCTCTTGTGCACCAACACCTTGATTTATTTAGGCGCTTTACTGTTGTTGGGAATAACTGTATTGCCTTGACAGGGAAAATATCACCAGAAATCCGTAAAACAATATGGAAATCCAGATCAATAAGAATATACTTTGCCACCCCTGAGCTGGTTAGAAATGACATTGATAGCAACATCTTAAAAAAAGACGAGTTTTACCTGGTGGTTTTTGATGAGGCCCACAGGGCGGTTAAAGACTATAGCTATACATCAATATCAAGTAGTTTTTACGATAACGTTGATTCTGATAAAATTCCCTTAATACTTGCATTAACCGCAAGCCCAGGATCCAATGGCGAAAAGATAAAAAAAATATGCTCTAATCTCTATATTGAACAAATTATTGTGAAATCTGAGGGTGATGAGGATGTTTTGCCCTATATCTATAACATAGACATAAAGCATAACCTGGTTGATTTAGACAATGAGCATAAAGAAATCTCTAATATCTTTCAGTCTTTAATTGACGATAAAATAAGGTGGTTAGTTGATAACAATTTCATAAAAAAGAAAAAAGTTGAGAATGTCTACAGAAAAGATCTGTTAAATCTCGCTGATTACCTTAAGTCAATGATACCTGGCTCTAATAGCAACAACAACAACAACAAGGACAACAGTGTTAACTTTTTTTTATATGCCGCCTTAAAATACCAATCTATGGCAATGATTTTGTTATATTGCCGCGATTTGATAGAGTCACAAGGGGGTTTCTCCTTAAAAAAATTCTTCAATAAATTTGAGAATGAAGTTCCAAATAAAACTTATCAGGAATTGCTTTCTGATCCTAGAATCCAAAAAGTCATAGGAATGCTAAAAAACGATAAAGCATCTTCGCATCCCAAACTGCAAGATACTTTGTCAATTGTTAAAGATTTTCTTTATAAACCTGCCCACAGGGATAGTGACACCGAAACAAATCATAAAAATGAAATGCCGGCTGAAAAACACGATACTAATACTAATAATGATAACCGTAGTGGTATTACTACGGAAATTGGCAACTTAAGCAAAAGGAAAATTTTGATCTTTTCCCAATATAGAGATACTTTAGAAGAAATTACAAATCTTCTAAATAAAAACGATATCCTCTGCAAAGGGTTCTATGGCCAGTCTAGCAAAAAAAACCAGAAAGGAATCAATCAGGATAAACAGTTATCTATTTTGAATGACTTTAAAAAGGGAACCTTCTCTGTTCTCGTTGCCACATCTGTCGCTGAAGAGGGTCTTGACATTCCGAATGTTGACCTTGTGATATTTTATGAGCCCGTACCAAGTGAAATTAGATTTATCCAAAGGCGGGGAAGAACCGGTAGATTTTCTGATGGTAAGGTTATTGTTCTAGTAACCAATAACTCAATAGACTCCAAATACCTGGAAATCGCTCAGAAGAAAATTGTTAAAATGAAGCATATCCTAAAAGATATAAATTTTATTTTAAACACCTATAGCAAGCGATCTTTTGATGTTCCCGATATGATGAGTGCGTCTGAAATAGGCGTACCACCTAAAAAACCTGATACTTTGGGTGATGATGATGGCGCATCCGTTAACGATGGCGATATTGGCACCGATGAATTTTTCAATCCAATTATGGACTCGATATCTTCTAATTCTGATAGAAAAGTTAAATATTTTCTAAAAAAACTGTCCTACGAAAAAAAAGACACTGGTGATCAAAAATCTTCATCTTCTTCTAAAAAGGATCTGGAACTCTTGTATGACGTATCGTTGGCTTTGGATAGCAAAAAGATGATTGAGAAAGCACAAAGACAAATTCACAACTTGCTTGCAAAGTCTGGCAAAAATGGTATGGATGTATCATATCTGCACGAATTGCTAAAATTTGACCGCAAAATTATAAAAAAAGCAATAGAGAATTTAGAAAAAATAAAACGAGTGGTCTGGATTGATAATAAAACTGTCTCGTTGGCAGATTCAGTCAAATTCATACCTGGAAAAAAATATTCTATTTTTATAGAAAAAGTGTTATATGGAAAAGCAATTGTAGTTGTAGATCAAAAGTGGTACGCCTCCTTGAACTATTTTGATTATGCCGGACCTAGAACGTTATTGAAGAAGGGAAATTCATTTGATATAATTGGAGATGTTTACAAAAAAAATGGGATCCTTCACTTAATGGTTAAAAAAACAATGTAATGCCCCCTCTATATGCTATTGGTTGTTTTGGTATGTTGCTGAAGATTTTGGTGCCCCGCTGCTAGCAAAACAGACTTTTTACTGTTTTATTGAGATGGAAGATAATTTATACATGTGTAATAAAATTTAGTTTTGATGCTATTTGTTTTGGTATTATCCATCAAAATAAAATACAAACCCCTTGAGGGAGATGTGGTTTAAGCAATTGATGCGATGCTGATTGTAACCAAAAAGTTTCTAAAACAATTATTAGCCACCTGTTGACTTTATCATTGCATAACCTATAATGAAGCCAAAAACCGCCCCAAATGTTGGTAGCCATTTTCTGTCTTTATGAGCTTTAGGTATCATGTCATAATGGAGCATGTAAAATATTCCTCCGGCAGATAACGCCAGGATTATTGAAATAACATATTCCATCCCTTGCAAATAAAACAAACCAATCAATCCTAAATATATGGGGATTATAGAAACTATGCCTATGGCAGCAAGTGCCTTCTTCGGATTGTTATTAAAAGCGGTTTTTCCAGTCATCATTTCTTTGTAGACTGCAATACCTTCAGGAACATTCTGAATTCCAGTAATAATGGCCAACGCCACGATTGGACCTGCAGCTGCAATGGATGCCCCCATAGCTAATGATTCTGGAATGGTATCCAATCCAATTCCAAGTAGTATTCCGGCCCCTCCACCTTTCTTTTCCGCAATCAGATCTGCAATTGTAAATACCACGGCTCCGCCTATAAAAAAAATCATTGTTTGCATCATTCCTATATCTTTTTCTGCTTCTGTAACCATTCCAAATACTGCAGCTGACATGAGCAATCCTGCTCCAAATGCAGTTAGCGCTAATATTTTTTGTTCAGAAAATTTCTGTTTTTTTGAGATTAAAGCACCCACAAACGAAGTGCCACCTGCAAAAGACGTAATCGCAATTACCCTAATTATATCAAATGCTTCAACTGCCATTTTTTTTCATATATGATTTAATGTAAAAAATCTTTCCAATAGGTTGATTATGTTGGAATAAGCAGTTTTTAACCAAGTTATTCTTGATTGATGATTTATATTTTTAGTCTATATCTGGGTTAGTTTTTGATATTTATTTTATTGACAGCAATTGTAGCAACAATGGTTTTATGTGTTTGAAAATCTTTATGTGGTACAAATCGGCTAAAGTGTATCGTTAGTTTGCTCTTTCTTTTTGTAGATGCTTATTGCCTAAAAAACCGTGTTACAAAAAAATTGTTAGATAAGGGCCTCGAGATTTATTTAAGTCCGCGTATTCTTTTAATTCAATGGGTGGGACTATAAGGACAATATTAACTTTGATGATGATGGATAATATTTTACTTGTTAGATCATAATCTGCTGGTTATTTGTTATGGTGCAGGATTGAAGATATCGGAGTTGGTGAGTTCATTACCTTCTCTTTACTTTTATGCGTGAAGATAATAACTTTATACTAACTTTATTTGAACTATGGTTGATGGTATTTTTTGCATAATACTTTTCTATCCAACTTTAAATTTTAAATGAATGTTGAATAGTTAGTTGTAATATCGGTAATTATCTAATATATGTGATATGGACTATAGTTGTGGCTGTAGTTGTAGTAGTATTTATCAATAGATATTTTGATTATTGGACTATATTTTAATTACCATTGTTATATTTTTTAAGGGTGATTAAACATTTGAGTTTCAAGTGGTATGTTAATCTTGGGTATCAAAATGGTATTTTAGAGTAGATTCAATTAGTTTTTAGGTAATGATAATTGTAAATATGTGGTGAAGATATACATAAAAGCCTCATACTATGTGGAATACTTAAATTTATAATTTGACAAGGATTTGTTAATTACCATTTAGTAATACATATATCATATATTCCATATACTAAATTCAGATTATTTATGATACTTAAAAAAACACCTTTTCTTGATATAATATCCTCAATAACAACTCCAAATAAAACTAAAAGTTTTTTTTTAATTTTAATTTTATTGCCTTCATTTTTTGTTTCAACAGGTATTCAATCTCTTAACAATGCAAGTGCCTCTCCTAATCTTGGCGAATCATTAGACCAATTCCAAAACAATTTACAATCAAGTATCGAGGAACAAATACAATCAAGCACAAACAACAATAACAACAATAATAATGTTAATTGTGATAGTAATAACAATTTCTCAATCCAATCACAAACAAATAACAATGGTGAAACTACAAGCACAAGCAGAACCTCATGCGGAGTCTCAACCTCAACTACTTCTTCCATATCTTCTAGTGATGTAAATCTTAATGGCGCAATAGTTAGTACTGAATATAATACAACTACTGGCATTATAATTAATAGCTTGTTTGGAAATTGGTCATTGACAACCAGAGATGGTAATTCTAACGTCTTTAACTCTTCATTTACAAAACAACCTGTATTTTATAATTCAAATAATGCTGTTATTTCTAATTCCAGTCCCGATACTTCTAGCAACAATGTTTTGGTCCCCAACGCCAACGCCAACACCAACTCAATTGCCCCCAACGCCAACGCCAACAACTTTACTGATTCTACAAATAACGAGGCAATTCAATCAGTATCATCTTTAAGAACAGGATTTAATAACCAAACACAATCAATAGTTGGAAACCAACAAGATTCCAATTTAACCTCATACAATCTTTCAAACTTTAGGGTAAATTCTATAAACCAGCAAAATTTTGATATTACATATCAGGGTATAATTGATGTAGTTAAAGAAGTACAGTCTTTGGATACTGATCGTCCTGATGAAACAAATACTTTCAAAGATATCAATACTTCAGTATCTATTCTGGGCAACAGGACTCTAGTCATAAACTTTGATAATCAAACTAAGTTGTTTGATGAATTCAAAAACATCCCATTGGTTGGCATAGTGAGGTAATGAATTACACCTAACATTTGTTTTAGTTCCTACAGTATTTTTTTAGATTTGTTAAAGAGGCTCTATTATACTCCATAGTCAAATAAAAAGAAGTATTTTGTAGGTGTCAGTTAAATGTGCATGTGTGCTTTTATTGTTTTAAACATATTAATCTCTGATGGATTGTAAAGCGATCTATAATTGTCCAATACATATAAAATAATAAATGGCTATGCAAGTCATAATGGAACTAAAAAATATGTAGACTATGCAGTTCAAAAAAAAGGAAAGCCATCAAGTCACTTTCGTCTTTTTGATGGTATTTATTTATCAAGCATTGGCATGGGAACCTACCTTGGCCAACCAACTCTGGAGGATGACAGGGCCATGGAAAATGCAGTTTATGAATCAATCAAATCCGGCGCTGTAAACGTAATAGATACAGCTATTAATTACCGTGCCATGAAATCGGAGAAAAGTATCGGTCGGGCATTGGCCCGTCTGATAAATGATGAGGGTGTCATATCAAGGGATGAGATATTTGTCTGTACAAAGAATGGATATATTACAAACGATGGCGATTACCCTGGAATAGACGTAACGGAATATGTGCAAAATATGTTTATTTCTCCTGGTGTGATTGATGCAGGTGATATAAGTTCTGGTTACAACGTTCTGAATCCAAACTATATCTCTAGATGCATTGACAAGTCTTTGATGAATATGCATCTTAGTACTATAGACCTGGTTTACATACACAATGCTTTTGAAAGTTGGTATAATGACGTTAGCAAAGAGCAATTCTTGGAAATGCTCTCAAAAGTCTTTGAAGTATATGAAAAATACAGATCAAATGACAAGATACGCTATTATGGGATGGCAACATGGACCTGTTTTAGGGTACCCCAAGGAAATAAAGAATATTTGTCATTGGAAGAGGTAGTCCATCTTGCTGAAAAAGTTGGGGGTATGCAACACGGATTTAGATTTGTCCAACTTCCATACAACTTGGCATATAGTGAGGCCCTGTTACTTAAAAATCAAAATGTGGGATCAGAAAAAAATTTGACTGTATTGGAGGCTGCAGATAGATTGAATGTTAAAGTATTTACCAGCATTCCATTGTTTCAAAGTCGATTACTGAAGTCTAAAGTTCCTGACTATATGGGATTGACTGATCAGGTGGCAAAATTGGTTCAGATAATACGTTCAAGCCCATCTGTTATTGCCCCTCTTATAGGCTATAAGAAGCCAGAACATATTGAACAAAACCT
The DNA here is from genome assembly GCA_013821245.1 of Candidatus Nitrosopumilus sp. Lineage (GTDB taxonomy): Archaea > Thermoproteota > Nitrososphaeria > Nitrososphaerales > Nitrososphaeraceae > Nitrosocosmicus. The sequence goes on along the minus strand of JACDHC010000017.1, from coordinate 12,018 downwards.
CAAGATTGCAAATGTCCCACCGCTCAATGATGAAGAGTTTAGGAATACCGTCAAGACATTGTTAGGAGGAAGCTAGTAGCATAATCCAACTTTTTTTGTTGGGCCGTTGTTTTTAAACTGTCAATTACTGTGCACACGATATGTTTTAGAGCTTTGGGTTCGTGTTTTTTATAGCCTTATCTTGTATGTGTTTTTTACCTGTATAATTTCATCTCCCCACTACAGGAATTTGTCATATGAAATCAAACCAATATAATATGTGGATATTTATCCATCCGTTTTTATTGGTTTTTTGTTAGTGAATCTGCTGCAGTTGTTTTATGGAAAATGAGGTAAAGATTTTGTGTTATAGTGGTCTATATCACTAAAAAGCACTTTAGTCGGTAAGAACATCGGTGCCTACCATCTCTACAACAAGCCCCCCAAAATGTTGCTGATAGCTACCAAGGTCAAAGCTGCAATAACTGCACTAGCTGGGATGGTTATTATCCATGCATAGATAATTCTCTTACCGATGCCCCATCTAACAGCGGAAAGTCTCCTGGTTGCACCAACTCCCATTATTGCCCCAGAAATGGAATGAGTGGTGCTGACCGGAATTCCCAACCATGCCATACCCATAAGAATTACCCCACCTCCAGTTTCTGCACAAAAGCCTTGATATGGTCTCAAATTTGTAAGCTTAAACGCCATTGTCTTTACAATTCTCCATCCACCAAAGAACGTACCTAACCCCATTGCTGCAGCTGCGCTTATAACCACCCAAAAAGGAACAACGAATTCTTTGGAGTCTAGGAATCCACCGGCAATAAGCAATGCAGTTATTACACCCATTGTCTTTTGACCGTCATTAGCACCATGAGTTAACGAAAAAAACACAGATGAGCCTATCTGCAATTTACCGAAAACTCTGTTGATTAGTTGTGGTTTTTTCTTTTTGAGAAAATAGACCAAGAGTATTGCAAAAGTAAATGCAACAAAAAACCCTAATGTGGGTGATACTATCATAAAAGCAAGTGTTTTTTGTACTCCTTCAAATACAATAGTTTCTGTGCCCCCTGACATAAGTGCAGAGCCAATTAATCCGCCGATAAGCGCATGACTGCTAGAAGAAGGCAAACCAAAATACCATGTTATTAAATTCCACACTATAGCTCCAATTAGGCCCGCTAATATTACTTCAGTGGTGGAAAACTCTGGTTTAATAATTCCTTTTCCAACCGTTGCCGCTACAGCGGTTCCAAAAATAAACGGACCTATAAAATTCGCGATAGATGCAATGCTTACCGCATGCAATGGTTTTAGGGTTCTGGTTCCAACAACTGTAGCTATTGCATTTGCAGAGTCATGAAATCCGTTTACAAAATCAAATATAAGAGCTGCAGATACACCTACAACTGTTATGTATAACAATCCATCGTCCATGGCCAAGGATATATGCGTTGATAAAGAGGTTATATCTTTTATTGTACTATTGCATATGCAGTCTTTTCCTGAACCTGCATTGTAAATATGTTGGATTATGGCGTTAGTTTAACTGTATTTGAGCGCAATATCCTCTATTATGTCCGATACATCTTGGCATTTATCTAGGGACGATTCAAAATTATCATACACCTCTTTTAATTTTATTATCTCAATTGGATTGTTGTTGGTTTCAAACAATTCTGCAATTGCTCTTCTGTATACAGTATCGGCTTGTTGTTCATATTTTTTTATGTTATTACAGTGGGTTATTAACTCTGAAGGGTTTTTCATTTTATGGAGTGACTTGACAACAAGATGTATTTCCTGGGTTGAAGAGAGGAGAATTTCGGAAAGATCTGTCATGCAAGTCGTGGGCCTTTTGATTTTATAAAGCAAAAACCTATCTGAAATTTCGTAAGTATAATCCAATACCTCATCTATTGCGCTAGCAAGGCCCGAAATGTCCTCCCTATCTAGCGGTGTTACAAATGTTTGGAGGAGTGTGGTGAATAAATTGTGCGTAATATTGTCACCATCATGTTCTAAATCTTTGATCAGTGATACTTTCTCAACATTAATGTTTTCTTCCTTACCTTTTGATATCATCTCCACTAGAGAAGTAGTTGTTTTTACCATGTTGGCAGATTGTTTCTCTAGCATTTCAATGATCGTTTTGTCGTTGCCTTGTAACCATGAAATCCATTTTGGAATACCCATTTGTAATCAGGGTAATAAAGCAATAGTCTTCTTTTATCTTTACCTGAGAAATGCCGTATCCAATATTATATTATGGACAACCGAAACTGTTTTTTCAAAAAAACCATTGAAAATCCATGGATCAATGACAATCATCTTGCCCACTCACAAAGGTGAGATAAGCAGATTGAAAACCATTTTGCAAAATGGGGAATCTCTGTTGACGAGACAATGCTTGAGTCAGACAAACAATATCCGTCTTCGCTGTATGTTTATGATCCGGATAAAATAAAAATACAGTTTTTGTTTGCATGACTATTGTGTTAAATGTGGAAGAAACAGGTAATACGCGGTCTTTTAGCTTGATTTTAGGCAATTGGTGATGGCAAAACCAATTGTATGTAGGTGATAATTTGTGTTATTGTGCCCATATTAAACTCCATTGTTTATTGCACCTAAAAGATATGCCGCAGAGGAAATTTACCCTCCTGGCCGCAACTGTAGGTTAAATGCCTCCAAAAGGTTTGGATGAATCTGTGTATGGGCAATCATCATTATATTCATTGGGGATGCCTTATCCTTGATTGAATTATGGAGTTTTATTAAACCGTTTTCAATATTGGAAACAAAAACTGTTGATTCTTCATCAGGAGCCGCGGATCTCAGTTCTTTGTTAAAGATTTCTAGTGCTTTTGCAGCCAATGCCTGGGCGCTTTGATGTTCTGCTACACTTGCCAATGAATCGTCTTTGCTTGCGTTGTTGTTGATGTCACCATTCGTCATTGCAGGGGACATATTCATGTGGTCCATTCCACTGACACTATTGTTGTCATCAGTCATATCGCTCATTAACATTGAAGAATTGGCGCCCGTCATTGCCATGTTTGACATGTTGGTCATATCAAAACTAACATCATAAGCGTTACCATAGCTTCTCAGCACACTGTCAACGAGTTCCGCGACCCTTACTGGTTGGATTGTGGGGTTGTTCTCGCCTTTTTTTTCACCAAATATGCTGGATACTAGCCCCACAACAGTGCCCAAAAAGTCTGAGCCTCCCTGCTGCTACCTTATTGTCATTGTTATGATCTCATCTACTTTTGCATCGATGTCGGCAACTAGTTGATTTACTTGCTGCTGCTGCTGTTTAACTACTGCTTCTGATGCTGATGATGCAAAAGCGGATGATGACACATTCTGTAATAAACTTTTTACTGATTTTGAAAGATCTTCTGCTACTTTTTGATCCTTTTCCGCAATTTCAAACATAAGATTCTGAAAATAGAGATTGGCAGCCTTATCGACATGTCCCTTAGCCAATGTTATGTTGTTGTTGGCAAAGTTTGCCTGAACTAGCTTTGACTCGGTTTGAAATTGATCTATCGATGCTATAAACGAAGCATAGTCATTTGGGGTAAAACTATGACCATATGCTTTATGAGCAACAGTATTGTTGATACCTAGATTATTCGAATATGTGGAGGCAAACAGGATGGCTGTGATAAGTACAAAGAAATAATGCTTCTTCTTTAGCATAATGAGAATATGTTGATAGCATATTAGTAGTATTTTGTTGGAATGAAGTTAGTTAATCACTTTTCTACCTTTGTACTATGTTAAATGTTTTTATAAAATTGTATTGGTGACAAATGACAAATCCATCTTGTCATTGTTGATTTATGCGAATACTTTTGACCTTGTATAGCATATGCTACCCAATATCGTAGTAGCGGATTATAGTTTCATTAACCAACCAACCAACCAATCTATGGTGCATTCGTTGAATGTAATGCAGAAAAAGGCAACTAACACATATGTGACTTAAAATAAAATTAACTTGATGTCAAAATGCACAATGGCATAAGTCACTGTAGACATAATTCCATTGTTTTACCAAACAATGCTGAGCTTCATTTTTTTAGAGCAGTTTTGTTGTTTTGTAAAATGCGCTTGTCGTTTCAATACATGCATTTGAGATAAGCTTTTGGTGCTTTCCTCTAGAAACTAGTTAAAAAAGTCTTGGCTGCATTTAGTTACCGCCAATCCTGGGTTTCTGTTTTTATCCTCCATGATTACAAAAAAATAAAATGCTATATTGTTGCTATGGTATTTAACCAATTAATTTTTTTACTGGATTACGCTATATGTCCCTGTAATGCAACCGATGTAATTACTTGTCCTTAAATGGATGTGTTACAATCATGCAAAGAGACATATGTTACCAAGCAAAACATCTGCTATCCGTTTTATATAATGCATAATGATCCCACATCAACAACGACAGCAACCTTTGTGAATGTCAAATACTGTATTTTGAAAAGGCAAAACAATTTCACGGATGCTTATTCGGTATGGATGATATAGTTAATGAGGATGGGACTGTGATGCAAAACACGTAAAAAATATTGCCATTAGACAAAAATATAAATCGCTATTTCAAAGCCAAAACTGGGCATCAAAATCTATAGGCAACTACACCCAAAAAAAGTTTTTTTTATGTTTTCGACATTGACACTACTGCCCATGTGTGTGTTCCTGCCTGCAATGGTTGATAAGTGATTGAAAGTCTTACACCATCCACAATTTCAACACCTGATCCACTGTTACCGCTTAATGCTTTTTTTACACTCGCTAGGTTGGCAAGTGAGTTTATCTTCTGCGGCTGGTTGAGATGCTCCTTGTCGGTTGGATTAAGCGTGGAGTTGTCATTGGCATTTGAGATGACATTGCTGTCTTTCCAATTTTTGCTCGTATTGGAATTAATAAACTCATTGCCCTCATGGTCAACAATTGTTATTTGATTGTTTTTATCAAGACCCAGATTTTTTATTGTTTCGTTGACACTTTGCAAATCAACTATCCCAACCCAATATCCTGTTAGCAAATACCCTGTTTTGTTATCTATGTTGTTGTTACCATTACTATTATCACTACTATTGCTGATGATGTTGCTGTTTTCAGTTGTAGAGTAAACAGGTACGGCTATGGCAGTTGCAGGCGCATGAATGGAAGCCGAGAAAAATACAGAACTAGTGTAGGTAGCATTTGTAGATGTTACCCCTTTATACCAATCTCTATCCGCAAAATTGAGCCTTGGAAGCTGTTTTTGGTCGTAGAATGGCTCACCAATGTAAACATCACCGTTAGGCATGGTAAAGTAAATGCTTCCAAAATCTTTGTTGTGACTAAGGATTTCCTTGGCCACGTTTCTCTTTTCTGAATCAAGATTCTCCGAAATGCCCATATGAAGTTGACTTATGTTGCCAAAATAGGGGGTCATTCTCACTGCATCCTGTTTGCTGGTGATTTCCAAAATGTTTGCTGCCTCTTCTAGCCTGTATTGTGTAAGGCTTGCTAACAGTCTGACAATATTTTGTTTGTCACCGGCATCTGTTTGGTTTTGTATTTTGTGCTCTACTGTGCCTGACATCTGGCCATTTGCCTCTAACGCGGTAATTGATCCGTGTAATGTGCCGTGTACTGTGTTTAAGGATAAAAATGATAAAGCGATAAAGACTGATACTGTAATCTTACTTCTGGGTCTGTTGGTCATGCTCAATAAATGCAGGAAAAAACCTGTAATATAATATCATTTGTGTTGGTTGAACCCAAATTATCGCAGCAAAAACACCAAATTGTGGAAAGATGGTTCTCTGCCCACTTTGCAGCGTTTGCCCAAATGTTATGGTGAACTACAAAAAAGGCACACTTTTTTGAATCCTGCCATCTTAAAATTTTCACCTTACAGGGAAAGTGACACCAAGACTTTAGGATTGTATTTTGGAAACCAGTGCTATTCCTTTTCCCACTCGTAACTTTGAGTTTCATTATCTTTGTTAACCACCCAAAAATCATAACTATCGCCAATTCTGTCACCTGCTTCATTGAGTTTTATTTTACCGGATATTCCATCAAATGACTCTGCAGTTTTAGTAATGATGTCCTTAAATGATTTGGCCGGGTTTTCACTTCCATGGTTAATTGTGCCGTTTTTATCAAGGCTTAGTGACGATATCCAATAAGAGTCATAGGCTATAGCAGGATATGTTAATGAGCCTACATAGTGCAATTTTTTTCCCAATTCCTCCTCAAGATCGTGAGATTTGTTTGTCTCTTTACCTATTGAAAACAACGGATTGTTAAAATTAGTTTTCATTGAAAAAGCCGCCGAATCAACATTCTTTGTGACATGGTGGTTTTGCGCAATACTGTCACTGCCATACCATCTTACTTTTTCAAGGTTTTCAAAAAGAGGAGTCTGGATCAGTATGGGGGTTATCTCATCAAATGATATTGCGTAGACACCCACCACAGAATTAGAACTGTATTTTTTTATGGCGCCGGAGACAACTGTATTTAGTTTTTCTAATTCCTGGTTCCACATTATGAAATTTATACGGTGCAAACTTGTTGCAAATTTACCTGTGGGGGGACTGTAGTTGATGCCCTCCTCTACTTTGCCACCTAACTTTTCAAAATGATATTTGGTAGAATTGTAAAGTTCATTTCCATATATATCGCCTCTCCAAAACGGAACAATAACTTTTATTCCATCGCCAATCATTCTTTCGGCAATTATTTTTCCTTGATATGTGTCATCTGGAACAAACCGAAAAAGGCTGTCTCCTTTGACAGATAGCAAGGGCGAGGTACTTGAATAGCTGATAATTATGATGTTGTTGGTGTCTGGATATTCTTTGACAGCGGCAACTGCGGTACTGGTAGCAGGCCCTACAATGATTTTTGCTCCCCTCTCATGCAATTTTTTTATTGCCATGAGGCTCTGTTCGGGACTTGTCTTTGAATCAACCATCAATAGCTTAAACCTAGATGATGAGTTTGTGTCCTCAAAATGTTTGTTTACGTCATACTCAGCTTTTTCCAATGCTATTTTGACCGGTTTGCCAATGGATGATAAGGAGCCCGTATATGGCAGGATGGCCCCAACGACATACTCCTTTTTTTCTCCATTGCCAAATTCTGATTGGGGCAAAGGATTAGACTCACTTATGAAAAAATCTCCATCTCCATTACCACTTAGGACATTTGTAAAATAAAAACTTGAGAATATCAGTAGGGTCATTACACTGACCGAAGCCAGGGAAACCTTTGTAGATCTTTTGTTTCCTGTCTTTGTCAAGATTTTGAAAATGAGGTCTTTTGAATGCCATTTTATGTGGTATCTAAGATGCCAAATAAGGCCACCTGCAATTAGCAAATAATGGGAAGATAGCAGCAAATAAGACATCCACAGTTGTTCAACTAATGCGGTCAGGACAACAATTGCAAACCAGCTATCTCCGATAACTATTGCCAAAAGCCCAACTAATTCACAGACCCAGGGAATAAAATGATGTTTTTCATGCTTTATTCCAAGGAGAATCATTAATGCAAGAACAGTTAGAATTGAATTCAATATGGGATATGCTATAGTAACGGCAAATAGCATAAGGCCCCTGAAACTCGATGTTTCTGTTATGGTTAGGGTTAGGTTTAATATATATACTAAAAATAAACCGGTACCGGAAATTATTGCAAACAGTGTTTTTTTATTTGCTATGCGACCGAACTTTTTGTATATTAACATCAGCCTGTAAATCAGAAATCCGTAGGCCGAAATTAAGAATAAATCGGCCAAGGAGGGAACAGGCGATACAATATCAAGCACCAGTTCATAATGGGCCCAAATGATATTTGCTATAAACCAAAAGACAAGTCCAAGTGTCAGAAGAATATTGGCCCTGTCGTCCTCCTTGTTTGCTCTATCCTTAAAGAAAATCATTAAAGCAAGCCCTGCAGCAATAAGGGAGTTTATTATCAGTATCCAATTCGAATAGATTACTTTACTATCGGGGTCCGAAAAAACAATAATTGAATTTCCTATTACTATTGTAATAATCACACCTAAAAAAAATACAAAGGATTCAATTATTCTCTTTTTATTGGTTACTGAAAACAGTATTAAATATCTATTGCCATAACCGCATTCAAAACTTGCTCTGATCCTTTTCCAATAAGGGGGTATTATCTGGTGCTCCCAACATGCCAGTAAGCATGCCGTGATTGGGAATTGTCCAATGCATTTGGTGTGGAGTATACATTAACATTTTACTTTGTTGATGCTGTGTGGTTCTCCTTCTGGTATACTTTCTTTAGCCATATTGGAGTTATTATTGTAGTCAATGCAACCATGATGATTATTGCAGTATAGATGTCGGTGGACAATGCGCCTGTTGTAACCCCAACACCAGCAACAATCAAACCAACCTCACCTCTGGATATCATACCGATTCCGACCCTCATGGATTTTGCCCTATCCTTAAGGAATATCAGCGATGGCAAACCACATCCTAAAAGTTTTGTGGAGATTGCAATCGCAACAACTATCCCCGCAATAAAAAGAACATTTAGGTTGATTCCCCTCAAATCCACCTGTGCGCCTATTATGGCAAAGAAAAGGGGGGCAAAGATAAACTGCAGCTTGTGGACATACTCTTCTACCTGCTTTATCAATTTGGTACTTGCAATAGCCATTCCAACAGCAAACGCTCCTACTATGGGGGACAACCCAACATAGGCCGCTATTCCGGCTGTCCCAAAGAAAATCGCAGTTGTGATTCCCTCTATGCTTCCCTTTGACCTCCATAGTTTTTCCCGGTGCAATATCCTTGGAACCAGGAAAATAGCAACCATTAGCAGAACTGCAAACAACCCCAGTATTTTTAGAATCAGAAAAGTAATCTCCATGATATCTGGGGTGATGTTTCCGGATTGAACCATGGTTACCACAACCGACAATACGGCAATAGCAAGAATATCGTCAACTATCGCGGCCCCTAAAATAAGCCGTGCCTCCTTTGATTGCATTTTCCCCAGTTCAGTTAATACCTGGATGGATATTGCTATGCTCGTTGCAGTCAGGGCAGTGGCAATCAAAAGGGTTTCAAACGCCCCCAAACCATATATCGAAAATACGGCAAACCCCACAAAGAATGGCACAATTACACCCAATGCCCCCACGGTGAAGGAGGCTGCGCCTCCTCTAAGAAACTCCCTTGGTGTTATCTCCAATCCCGCAACAAACAAAATCACGATGGCAGACAGCTCTCCTATGTGCTTGACGGTCTCATCCAACACCACCAGTGGCCCACCGTCAAACAGTGGTAGCCCACCCAAAGCATAGGGGCCCACTATGATTCCTGCCAAAAGCTCCCCCAAGACAACAGGCATCTTTAGCCTTTGGAAAATCTCGGCAAAGAGTTTAGCAGTAAACAGTAAAACTGAAAGTGAGATTATAACATGGATAAACACGGACTCTGCTGCCATTGCCTATAGAACAAGATATTGATTTGATGATGATAATATAACGTATGCTCTTTAACCGTTGGAGTTATCTTCTGATGTATTGGGTTTTTAGAAAAGGTATGCAAATTATAGATATATCTTCAGTCATTAAAACAGGCTCTTTGGTGTTTCGTCCGTATCGCAATAGTACCCATTATGTTGTCTGTGGTGTGCTGAAGTTGGGTATTGCTGTTTACCAGAACCACGACAATTTTGTCATTTTCGATTATTTTCAATACCCTCAAATTCTCATACTCTGACACAACCCACTTTAGTTTGCCCAAAAGGCTGTGCTCATCAGGCATTCCTCTTTCGCTTTCAGCTATGATTTCGCTGTTGCCATTGAGACCTGGTGTGTCATAAATCGAATTGACGTATGCTCTGCCAATGTGGGCCCCTTTTACAATGTATAGGTCCATGATTTGTGATGACTATGCGATAAAAAAAGTCAAGATGTCATCATCCACTTCTACAAGATGCTTGATTTTATCATAATTGCCCTCTTTGCCTTTTTGGTTTATTGTTAATATGGAGAATATGTCAATGATTTTGCACCGGCCACTATCACCGACGGTATCATTTGCAAATGCATAATGGATGATGATGATTGCGACATTGATTTGCAATTTACTGTTATCTCTGTCTTCTGCTTTTAAAATATGTATTCAAATTAGAAAAAATAACTTTATTTTTCTGCATATAGTGTGTAAATGATTAACTTTGTTTAATGTAACGTGTAAAACCTGCAGTGATGCAATAAGTGTGCCATTCTTCATTTAATGAACTGATGCACATTCCAACTGCTTTTTTACAAGGCAAAAGGACAAAAAATATAGATATGTAAAAATTCATCTGTAACCTTGTGAATAGCCAAATAAAAAAATATGTTGTTAAATGCCTGATGTGCGATGAGGAAATCGAAGAACCCCTAAGTCCAAACTTTGCTGAACCGCACATAACGGCCAACCCTGGACATCTGGAATACAGGGTTATTGTAGAAATGCCTTCTGCAAACGTCCCAAATAATCAACCCACACTAGTGTTTGATGATGCCGACCAACATTAGATTCCACCAGGGGTACAATTACGTTACAACACTACTGAAATAGTAGGAACGGTGTGTGTATTTTGTGAATTGTTGTGATTGTGACCACTGGATGATATGCACAAACAATGGTATCATTTTTGATAAAAAAAACATTTTGCCTAAATGTGGAAAAACAATACATAAAAAGCGATTTGTTGTGTTGTGGTAAAAGAATAATAAACTGTTTGGATAAAAAAAGAGTTAAGAAGTTAAAGATTTTTGAGCTTCATCTAAAACTTGGTTTGTCGCGTTGACGGTTTGTCTAATTTCCTCTATTGGTGCATTACTGTCTATCTGTGCCCCTAGTCTTTCTCTCAATAGCTCTTCACCTTGTTCTGATAGCTCTTCACCTATGGGTTCTTCAATATATTCAAAATTGTCCAAATAGGCGGTTGTTGCCAATTCTTTGGCCTTTGCGGTATCATTAGCTGAATATGCCGATACCGTTTGATTTAGCAATGATTTAATATTCAAGATGTATTCTTGGGTGCTTTTTTCTTCATTGGCTGATGTCGTCATGTTTTCAGAAGAGGGGGCTTGGGTATCATTTACTTGGGCAAATGATGGTGACATAGTGGTATTGTATATAACTGTGGATAATGCAGCCACAGCGAGAATCAGGATTATTTTTCTTTGTTGAATTTTTGTAAACACGTTAGCAGAATATTTGTAAACTAGTGTATTTAATTCATTATTTGATTCTCCGCATTGAGAATATTGGGATAAAATAATTTGCTTTTTGACTGCTAACATATATTTGGTTGTATTTGCAGACTAACATTTCCATTCATCTGAACCACGCCTGTTTTACCATTAAATTGTTAAACAGACAACTGTCCATAACAATAATATCAATTAATAGTAACAAGTAACAAGTTTGCATGTGCATAGACGTATTGAGTGTCTATCGTCGTTTACCTTCAAAAAAAGAATGATATAAAATACAAAAACATTATGGGGGTTTCAGTATTTTTTGTATTGGTAGATTTCGTATTTGGTTATCTTAAACTACAACTTGTTGTCATCAAATTTTGCGGCAGGGTTCTTTGGCAAATCGCATTTATGTCTGTTCGCTATGTCTTTTTGTAATTATGTATTCATCGCAGACTTAATGCACTTCACCTAGACTTGCATAATCAAGTCCTCTTGCCTCCTTTTTTAGTGTATCACCCCAATTTATATTATAGCCGTTACCACCCGTTGTAAAACACGAATGTTGTCTATATTATCTCAATTCTTGGGCTCTTCAATTGTGTCGGCATTCGCATTATAGGTAGATACTGTTCTATCACTAGTATTAGTAGAATACGGGCCTGAATCGATAATTTTTCTTTTGGATACCGTTTGCAGTTCCTGTGTCAGCCTCATCAGTTCGGAGTCAAGCCCGGACGCAAACTCCTGTGGGGCGTCAGGGAGTTTTGGTA
>JACDHC010000142.1 GCA_013821245.1 Candidatus Nitrosopumilus sp. | reverse complement strand
GTTCCATAATTGCGTGTTTTTTATTGTTGTCTTTTGAAATAGTGTCTTTATTTTTTGATTTTACCTGGAGCATAAGTAAATGATCTTTTATTACCCTTGTTAATTCCATGTTGCAGATTTTACTGTTGTTTATTGCCAGAAGGGAATCCTGCAGCATACCTGTTAGATGATCTTTACCCTTTTCTTCATGTAGATGTGGATTTCTTGTTTCAATTTGAAAAATCTCTACGCCTTTTTTTATTATGCCTGCCAAATCAGAAGGCAATAACCCGCCGAACTTTTCTAAAATGTCAATTAGTTCATAAGGCTCAACTGAATATCCTGTGGAGTAGTTTAGGTTTTCGGCAAGGGCCATCGATAATGCGTGCTCGCCGGCATTTCCAGTTGTTACAATCTCGCTTTTAGATCCTGTTATGTTTGAGATTAAATCATTCAGATACTTGTTGCTATATTCGGATATTCTTCCCCATCTTGGAAACTGCAATTGGTTATTCACTATTTTGGGTTTGGACTTCCAAGATATCCTGACGTTGCAGTATGGAGTAGACGCCATTCCGAAACCTGCTGCAAAAATTTTGACATATTCATTTACGGCTCCTGGAAAATAGTTGTCGCCATCAATAAAACCAACATATTTTTTCAATTGCATTTTTGCCAATAACATACCAATTATCATTCCCTCAGCTTTTCCATTACGCACTCGACCTTTGGAATCCAAAATAGATGTGTAGTTTAATTTACTAAAAATTGGTCCTAGTCCCTTATCTTTTTGGTTGATAACCATTATTTTTTTATCTGCAAACCTGGAAAACTGCTTTATCATTTCCACTTCCATTGAAAATCTGTCAAAGGGGGTCCTTTCGCTATTTGATACTATGATTACAAGGCATTCGTTAGGAATGCCACTCAAAGCGCCTTCAAGCAGACCTAGTTTTTCGTTTTTGACTGGAATTACTATGGCCAATTCGCGCATTATGGAAGATAACTCATCATAGCCAAATCCCTTGATGGATTGTTGGCCATTAGCGCCGGGTAATTTTCCTGAATCGATTTCATATATTTTTTGAAGTTCATGGATACTAACTGCTCCGATCCTCTCTGTGTTTTTTGGTGGAAAATCTAGTCTCATGTATTCAATTATCTATATATACATTGGTATATATAGATCATACATAAGAATTGATTGAAAAACCCTTATGTAACATGGGTAGACGCAATCTCAGCGTCAAAGATTTTCGCAATATCGATTCCCTGGTTATAAAAATGAAGTCAAAGATTTTGCGTCGTTGATGCATCATGATTTTTGCTATGAATACAATTAGTTAGATTACAGAACATTTTGCAGAATATAATTCTGAGATTTGCATTTCCGTATCGGATTGTTCGTACTCATGGTTACTGTAATGTAAAAGGCTAGTTTGAAGCCATTATCTCCTATAACACATCATCCATTAGATTGTATTTTTCTTTTTATTCCCTAATGATTTTATTTTCAAAACAAACAACAAAGATGATTTGCATACCTTTAAAAAGGGATTACAGGGGTTGCATGAAGCCTAATATGCCCGCTGTGTTTTAACTCGAAAAATATAGGGACGTGTATACGGGCTGTTTTTATTGTGGGTAGGTTTGAATGCCATGGTTTGTAGGCATAGATATACAAGGTTATTGATAGTGCTAGATAAACAACATACCAATTTGGTTTGGCAATGGGTATCTGATATTGATTCTGAATAGAATAATAGTCAGCAATTTTCTCTATGTATCAATATCACAATGGCGTCTAAATTTAAACTAGCTGTATTTGACATGGATGGAACAATCATTGATGGTAGGCTTATTGATGCCCTATCAACAAAATTTGGGTTATATGATCAGGTAAAGCAGATTCAATCTGACACATCAATTTTGGGTTACGTTAAAACTCAAAAAATAGCTTCTCTTCTTAAGGGAATTGATGATAGGGAAATAATATTTGCGCTAGAGTCTATACCAATTATGAATAATTACCAGAAGACGGTATCTGTTTTAAAGGAAGAGGGATATAAAATAGGCATAATTACCGATAGTTACGGTATTGCGGCCAAAACCATGGTCAATAACTATGACTTGGATTTTTTCACTGCAAACGATTTGATAGTTAACAATAATGGATTGGTAACGGGAGAGGTCAATATGCCGTTAGGGTGGGACAAAATAAACTGTTTTTGCAGGAACTCTGTATGCAAAAGATATCATTTAGAGACTCAAGCAAATAATTATGATGTAGATACCAAGGATACAGTAGCTATTGGCGACACGCGGGGTGACCTATGCATGGTGACACATGCGGGCATAGGAATCGCTTTTATGCCAAAGGATAACTTTATTGGTAGATGCAAAAACATAATAAATAGGCCCAATCTATCAGATATATTTAATTTCATAAAATAAAAGGGAATGATATCAATCTAAATAAGGTAGTACTTTTTATATCTTGTTCACCAATAACAGTTGTTTAGGAAATTTTAAAATGTGTAGTATTGTAGGAATTTTAAGCAAAAAAGAGGGAAATGTTACTCCTTTAATTGGAAAAATGTTATACTGTATGCCAAATAGAGGTCCAGACGGAATGGGTTTTGCTACAGAAAACCAAATAGTATACTCGGATACTTTCGATAAGCTGTTGTTCTCAAAGGTTCATGGACATGATGTTTTAGGACACACAAGGTTAGCTATAGTAGGTGGCGCTTGTGGTCCACAACCATTCATGAGCTGCGACAAAAAATTCATACTTGAGCATAATGGTGAAATTTACAATTACAGAGAGCTTAGAAAAACCCTTTCGGCACATCATAAGTTTAGTACCCAAACCGATAGTGAAGTTATTGTACATCTCCTTGAGGACCAATACCAAAAAACCAACGGCGATCTTATTGAGGCTATCAAAAGAACAGTTTCACAACTTGATGGCATATACATTATTGCAATAAAGGAACAATCGACAGGGAACATTATATTGGTGCGTGATGGTATAGGCGTAAGACAAATTTATTATGGTGAAAATAAAGACTTGATTGCGTTTGCTTCAGAAAAAAAGGCTTTATGGAAAGTGGATATGTTTAATCACATCCAGAGACTATTACCTGGATATGCTTTGGTTATTTCACATAAGGAGGGGTTTTCAAAATTTGAAACAACGCTATTCCCAATTTCAGTAAATACAAAGAAATCCATCCGTAAAGAATATCCAATTTTGTATAAAGACCTTGATACTGCAGTGAATGCGTACAGTAATGCATTATATGAATCTGTAAAAAAAAGGGTCAGTGGTTTTAATAAAATTGGAATTATTTTTTCTGGTGGAATAGACAGTGTTGTTGTTGCGTATTTGGCAAAGCAAATGGTTCCGGAAGTTGTGTGTTACACTTCCGGAATTAAAGACTCAAATGATATTATCAACTCAATAGATATAGCCGAAAAACTGGATCTAAAACTGGAGGTAAAAGAGTGGACTGAAAACGACATTGAAAACATAATTCCGCAAATAATCAACGTGATTGAAGATGATAACATGGGTCAGGTTGAGGTTGCAATACCTATTTATGGTGCTGTAAAGTTGGCACATGAGCAAGGTATACGAGTTATGCTAACCGGCCAAGGAGCCGATGAACTATTCGGTGGATACTCTTGGTATTCGAAAATTGTCCAAAAATACGGATATGATAAAATCATGGAATACATGATTCAGGACCTTAAATTGCTTTATAAGGAAACACTGGAAAGAGAAGACAAAATCACAATGTCTGAAAGTATAGAACTGCGTGAGCCGTTTTTGGACACCAATTTGATAGACACTGTGTTAAGAATAGATCCGCGCCTCAATATTCACAACAATGGCAATAATTATGACAATTTGGGTAAGCGGGTGCATCGCAAACTAGCAGAAAAAATAGGAATACCAAAAGAAATCGCATACAGGATAAAAGAAGCGGCGCAACATGGTTCTGGGGTACATAACACATTAGATACATTAGCAAAGAAAAACGGTTTTACAAAATTAAGCGTTAGAACAAGCTATTTGGACAAACTAAACAAAAGAGAACTAATAGGAAGTTCCCAACGATACGGGCATCTTTTCGAAAATGAAAAGATATGGACAATAGAGCCTCACATACAACTGTACCTAGAGAACATTGCGAAGAACGTTTTACCTAAAATCAATAATTGAATCCCAAAAATCTTTTTATTAGTTTTTAAGGCAAGCGCCATATATATCATTTTGTTGATTCTGTTTCTAGGAGTTTGAAACATATTTTTATTTTTAAAATTTATGGTGTATTTTCAAAATTTTAAATCATTTTCACATTTTATATGATTGGCAAAAGATGTTTTGGTTTATTTTTTCCGTAACTTTAGGTTGTCGCTGGATATTCTACTTGATTATTGATTTATAATTATCCCCAAAATAATATCATATCTAATTCCTTTGGTCAATAAAAGACACACCTTACTATATACCCTGTAAAGTTATAAGGTTTTATAAAAAATAAAGTGGTTTAAAATTTTATTCATATGATTTTAGAGTATAAATCCTTTCAATAGTATGATTTTGTCAAATACTGTATTGAATTAAAAAAATTCCAGTATGTGTCTTAACCCTTATTATCAAGGATGATACTATGAAAGTATGCCAATAGATCTAGAATTTCCTAAAAACCACAAAGTAGTTGGAAAACACAAAACATCCGATGGTTCATATGTCCATTTTGTCTGGGGTCCGGGAAGGACAGACGCAGAGTCCTCTACAAACACCCAAGTCCAGCAGGATTACAAGGCAAGAGGCGAAGAATATGCTCCATTAGGCGTGCATGGGACCTTTGTTGGGGTAGACTGGGATGCCTGTATTGCAGATGGTGGGTGTATTGAGGCATGTCCTGTCCAGGTATTCCAATGGTATAGGTCAGAGCAAGATGTTAAGGCGACAGAAATGGTGAACGCCACCAGCGAGGGTACAGGTGAAGATCACAATAGAGACGGTAGGAGAGATTTTACAGATAAATCCGACCCCATCAGGGAGCAATCCTGCATATGGTGTATGGCTTGTGTTACGGTTTGTCCCACGCAATCGATAAAGGTGGATGAGGCAAACCTACAAGCACATGAGGAGGCATTAAAAACACTTGGTTGAGTCTTTTACAAATATTGTGAATGCACAAATTATGGTGTAAATATCCTTAAGTATCATTATTGATTTATGAAAATTTTATACTTGCCTAATTACGTAAGAGATCTATATTTTCTCACTTTTTAATTGAACAAACTTCTTTCCAAGAATTTTATTTGTTTTTTTATAATAAACAAATCAAGTCATTTATTGAAATTTTATTAATAAATATATTTCTAATGCCTATAGTATTCTCTTTTCTTGTTGTCTTGTTAAGACTAAGAGCCTATCCCAAAATTCGATAGAATTATAGCTTGTTATGATCACTGCTAAAGTGTGACCTGTATCCAGCAGAAGTGGAAGGATAAAAAGGACAATCATGCTATACTCAATATTCCAGATGAACTA
>JACDHC010000141.1:4133-5560 GCA_013821245.1 Candidatus Nitrosopumilus sp. | reverse complement strand
GGGAAAATTCTTTTCTTAGGTTATTCATTGGCGTAGATAGGATTCCCTCTATCAATGCGTAGGAGAACTGCTCAAGAACTTTAATGTCTTTTTCATCCATTTTGTTTGCTATCCGTGACAATGCTTTTTTGAATTCCTTTTCCCTAATGGCGTCTGCATCCTTAAAAATTGTTATTATCACTGGTTCGGAGCTTTTTCTTTTTAGTGTTTCCTTAATCAGGAAGATTTCTTCCTCTATTATTTTTTCCGCATATTGTATTTCCTTTTTCCTTTTTCGTACGTTTTTTTCGACAATTTCTGAGATTTGGTCTATGTTTACCAGCTTGACATTGTTTAATATGGCAGTTTTATCCTCCACTGTTCTGGGATTTGATAAATCAAAAATCATTAAACCCTTTTCCCTTTTTTGCATTATGTTTGCCATTCTCTCATATGTTAGCAGATAGTATGGCGCAACAGTGGATATAAACACAATGTCTGTGCTTTCGTTTAATCTTTGTAATGCTTCATCAAATGGTATTGGTATGCCGGCAACTGTGTCAGAAAAGGACCTCGCCCTGTCAAATGTCCTGCTGGTGATAAAAAACCTTATGTTTCTTTGCTTTAGTGCTTTTGCTATTAGGCTTGCTCCCTCGCCTGAGCCTATCAGCAAAATTTCTTTCTCGTTTATGTCATCAAAATATTCGTATGCCAAATTAACCGCCATGGATCCCACAGAGACACTTCCCCTGTTTATCCCTGTAGATACCCTTACCTTGCTTCCTATTTTTATGGTTCTGTCAAAAAGAATGTTTAGATTAGGACCTGAAAATCCATTTTTTCTGGAAAACTCCAATGATCTTTTAACTTGCCCTAGTATCTGATCCTCTCCAACTACTAGTGAATCAAGACCAGATGTTAATTTGGCAAGGTGTTTAATCGCTTCTTCGCCCTCGTCAATTATGACATTTGATTTTACCTCCTCAACAGATGATCCTATTAAAGATGACCATAATTCTATAATTTTACCTTGTTGCGGGTTGTTTCCAGCTCCATAAATTTCAACTCTGTTGCAAGTTTGCAGTATTAGGCATTCTTCCAACTCTGTGGAATTTATCAGAGTTTTGTATGCACCATAAATATCTTTAAACGTAAATTTTTCTAAAATGTGGATTGGTGAATTTTTAAAGGTAACCCTTAGATTAACAAATTGTGATGAGTGTAAACTTAAATATGCTGTCATCTGCCGTTGTTATCCTCCAATTTATCTAATGTGTTAATTATTCTTTCTTTGACCTTATCAATGTTGTTTTTACTGATTAGCTCCTGTATTTCAGGATTGTTTATTAAGCCGCGCAAAAAATCCTTTCTCTCTTTGGGATTTTGTATGTATTTTTTGGCTTGCTCTCTTGCAAATGCCTGAATTTTTATGTTGTCAATGTCTGACT
>JACDHC010000141.1:0-4123 GCA_013821245.1 Candidatus Nitrosopumilus sp. | reverse complement strand
TGTCTGACCTTACTATTGTGTTTTTTATGGCACCTTCTATCTTGCTCTTTATTATTTTGGCCATAATTGGGCTTTTCCCCAGAGTGGATATTGCTATTTGAATTGACTCCTCTATGTTGATTATTGACAGAAAACCAAAATCACTCTGTTGGGAGTCATCTATAGAGTAGGCAAGGATTTTTCTCTGCCTGGCCCATGTTGTTATCTTTTTGTTAAGGTGTTTATCATCTGTAACGGCAAAAATTATGAATGGGTTGCCAAATTCGTTTAAAAAGTCAACATCTGTAACCTTTCTTTTAATTATTTTTAGGTTGTTGATTTTTTTTTCATAAATGGTTATGTCGGGACTAATGCTCTCACTTATTACTGTGATATTGCATTTATAATCGCCAAGGACCCTGACCTTTTTGGCACCCTCTATACCTGCACCAATCACCAAAATATTTTTATTCTCTATGGCTAAATCGATAATCAATTAAATCCCATTAGATTGCAATTTACTTATGAACTGGGTTGATTTATCTTTAATCTTTAGGGGTTTGTTTTGTTGGATAAACTTTTCAACACTTGCTGTTACATTTGGTTGGTGGTTTTCCGATTTGTTGTTTTTAGGTTGATTTTTTTATAATGGGGTAAAATGTTAACTCTATTTAGCATTATTGAAATATTGGATTTGTTAAGTTATCATATACTTTGACTTTTAGTTCTGACACTAATTATAATTCTGATAGCTCTTTTTCTATAGATGTTTTAAAAGGTGTTTCTTTGGATGTATTTGCTCTCCTAAAGAAGTCTGGTCTTTTGTCATTAAAGGACTTGGTAGTCCTTGGGCCCTATGATGTGTCTGCTCAATCTGGAATTGATATTGATGACTCCTTTTTTATTTACAATCAGGCAATAGCGGTTTTGGAAGATATTGGGATTATGGAAAAACGATTTATTACCGCAACTACCCTGTATCACAAACGCAAAAAAATCGGCAAAATCTCTACCGGCTCGAAAAATTTTGACTATCTTTTGGGGGGAGGCATAGAGACAAAATCTATTACAGAGGTATGCGGAGAGTACGGAACGGGTAAGACACAATTGTGTCATACTGCCTGTGTGACAGTGCAACAAGATTACTCAAGTGGTGGATTAAAGGGAAATGCGCTGTATGTGGATACCGAAAATACCTTTCGACCTGAAAGAATAGAAACGATTTCCCGATTGCGAAACATGAATCCACTCAAAGCATTGGATAGCATTGTTGTGGCCAAAGCCTACAGCAGTTCACATCATGAACTGATACTATCTGAAGCCAGTAAGGTTATTGACTCACATAAGATCAAACTAATGATTATTGACTCCATTATTTCCCTTTATAGGTCTGAATTCATAGGATTATCCGCACTTTCTGAAAGGCAACAGAGATTAAACAAGTTAATTCACACTATTATGCGAATAGCGGAAACATTTGAAATTGCCGTTTTATTGACAAACCAGGCACAATCATCTCCTGACTCTCCATTTGTTGGAAATTCGTTCAAGGCCGCAGGTGGCAATATTGTTGCACATTCTAGTACATACAGGGTTTTTTTGAGACGGTCTGGCAGAAACAGAATAGCCAGAATGGTGGATTCCCCAAACCATGCTGAAAGTGAGATTGTTTTTACTATTGGTGATTGTGGTATTTCTGATCCAATAAACCGTAATGACGTTTAAGCTGAAGGCTGTTTATTAATTTTGGTTTGCCAGCATGCATACTTGCAAACGGCATAAAAATTATTCTTATTCTTCATTGGCAGTAGTTATAGCAGTTGTTTTGTGCTGTACTGCTTTGCTTTTATATGATGGTTGTTTCAAGTTGAAACCTCCAAGGCCCATAGGTCTTATTTTGTAAATAATTTTTATTAGGGTGGGTACAGAACTATTTCATGCCTTCATCCCATGGAACCAGAAGAAAATCCAGATCGGTGTTAACAAAATCAAATAAAATTACAGGTTTGTCATATTTGCTTATAGACTACAAGCAAGGGGATAAAGTTGTTGTAAATATCGATCCAAGTGAACATACAACTATGCCTCACAGACGATTTCAGGGCCGGATAGGCATAATTGAATCTATAGGAAGGCGTACCATGAAAGTGATGGTGATGTTTGGAAACAAACCTAAATACCTACAAACGAAATTTAACCATGTACGTCTTTTAACAAAATCTTGATCAGATAAAGGTGTGCTATTAAAATTGACAGAAATTTTAAAACGGGAAATTATCACTTTATCTGAAGTAAAAAAAATTTTAGAAAGCATATCGCCTGATGAAATGGACCAAATCCAGCGATGGACATACGATTATTCTAAAAAGTTTTCAAAAACTGATTATGATGAGGCAAAGGTGAAGGTTGACAGTCTTATCGGCGAAGGTGACTTGACCGTGGAAGAGGCGGTAGAATTAGTAAATGTGATGCCTAAATCTCTGGAGGAGCTAAGGGCTTTTACCTTTGGGTGGAAAAAACTGATAGTGACTGAAAGATTGGAACGGATAAAGTCCATATTGTTGTCAAATAAAGATGATGACAACAAAAAAATTGAAAATGAAAAAGATGAATCTGTAATTGAGAGTTAATTAAAGATAAAACACATATTATTATTACTTATAAACAGAGAAATAATTTGTCGAAATTTTTATCAAATAGGGATAATTATAATAAAAATATGGAAACATATCCTCATAGAAAATTTGAGGAGTATGCCTATATACTCGACTATATCCAAAATAGCAAATCATCAATTGTTCGAATGAGGGAAGGAACTATAATTCATGCAATAGGTGAGGTGCACTTGACAATTCTGGAGTTGCTAGGAATAAACCGGGAAAAGTTTAGTATAGGTGAAAGAGTTTATATAGGAAAAGAAGGACGAGCAAAAATCTTGAGCGTATTGGGACGAATAGATTACAATCATCTTACCCAAAGTGCAAAAAATGAGTTACCAACTGTTATAGAGAAGATTGTGAGTGTAAACGAATCGCGATTTATAGATTATTTTAACTCGGCGCAACCAATGACGCCAAGGGTCCATTCCCTGGAACTTATCCCTGGAATAGGGAAGACCTATATGAAATCCATATTGGCAGAGAGGGATAAAAAAAAATTTGTCTCGTTTATGGATCTTCAAAACAGAACTGGATTGAGGGATGCACCAAAGCACATAGCCCAAAGGATATTTGACGAAATTGCCGGTGAAACCCGGATGAATGTTTTTGTTAGAAAATAACACACCTAGTTTTTAGTCTATTTAATCTCTATTTTGAAACATCTCCATAGAGGCATGTGAACTAATAGTGACGGAAAAGGGCCATGAAAAAAAACAAAAAAAATCACTGGGTCAGAACTTTCTTGTAGATGGCAACATAATAAAAAAAATCATTGAGTTGTCTAAAATTGGCAGCAATGATGTTGTTTATGAAGTTGGGAGTGGAAATGGATCTTTAACTGAGGAACTTTGCAAATCCTCAAAATTTGTATATTCTTTTGAAATTGATCCGTATTTTTATTTTTATTGCAAAAAAAAGCTGTTGTCTTTTGATAATCTAAATCTCTTAAACTTGGATGCTTTTGACAATGCCATCAACGTGGATTTTGATGTTTTTTTCTCAAGCTTGCCTTATTATGAAAGCCGAAATGCTTTTTCGTGGCTATGTCAAAAGAGTTTTAAGAAAGGCATAATTTTACTGCAGCGGGAATTTGTTGACAAACTTTTGGCGTCCCCAGGCAATAAAAACTATCGAGCTATATCAATATTTACACAATATCGGTTTTCCATAATACCGCTACTTGACGTCCCTCGTTATTGTTTTGCCCCCAAACCCAAAATTGATTCAGTTCTAATAGAGATCGTCCCCAAAGCCCCGCCATTGTCAAAAAAAATCATCAATGATATACAATTTTTGTTTTCTTTCAGAAAAAAAAGCATTTCCTTCATATTGAAATGTTTTGATAAACATGAACAGAATTGTAGTGGATTTGTGGACTTTGATCACATAAGAAATAGAAAGCTTGCGCAATTGCCTGTGGAACAGATTTATCAGTTATCTTTAATTCTAAACAATGGTGACAAAAAACCCTAGATTATATAATG
>JACDHC010000140.1 GCA_013821245.1 Candidatus Nitrosopumilus sp. | reverse complement strand
GGCTCTATCAGTCATTCTCGTGACACCAATTATTATGAATGCAAAAATTGCAGGATAAAAGTTATTAAACGTCCCGACGACCAAATCACAGAAATAGAGGAAAACTAGTTTAGGCAATTCTTAAACCAAATAGAAAACCATAGCAGATAGATACATGAATCGATTGAAAAGATTTAAAGAATCATACTACCATAAAATATCACAAAATAAAAAAATTTGTCCCTTTTTGAGCTGGAGTGTCAGGCAATAAACAACAATAATAATTTCTGCTCAGTTTTGGTTTTGGGTTTTCCTTTTGATTTCACCTTGTCAAAAAAGATGGGGTCAAATGGGCTGAATTAAAGGGGGTTATGAGATTTTCTGCGGGAATATTCTTTTTGTGATTAGATTCTGTCGCGGTAGTAGGGACTATGCCAAATATAGTGGAAATTAAAAACAACCTGGAAAACAAATGGCTTGCATTTCTTGACACAAATGCGCCAAAACTAACAGTAAAAAACCTTTCCGGGGCCACACCCCCGTCAGTTTTTGTGGGCCAATACGGCTATCCCAAGGTAAAGGTTGGACCAATGCTTCCACCATTACATGGGGACACCTCAATATTTGACAGCCCGGAGAAATGGGTCGGGGAAAAAATAGAAGAAATCGCAAACTACAGGATGTCCCTTGTCAGGGGAGTATTTGATGCCAACATACACACTACCTCAGGGAAACAAATAGAGTCACTGCAAGAACTAGCCATGGCAAATTCGCCTGCCGAAAGCGAAATACTGTTTGAGAAAATTCCGTTTGTTGACACAGGGCAAAAGAAAACCTTTGGCACCGATACAGATTCTGCACCCTATGGCTTGATTGCCCCTTTAAGGAGTTTTAAGGCATACTCCTCATTTTCAGTTGATAAAAGAATCGAGAGTGTATTTTATGATAAAGATTTGGCAACAAAAGAATCAATAACGAACTTATATCATCAAGGTGTCGAAATCAGCAAAATAAGCCGCATTTTAAGCATTGGGATGGTCGGGTTAAAAAAAAACAGAAGACTGGTTCCCACCAAATGGAGTATACCTGCCACAGACAATGTGATTTCCAGAGGTTTGACCAAAAAGATAATGGAGGAAAACCATCAGCCTGTGGATTCGCATGTGGTTTACAAGTACTCTCATTTAGGCAATCACTACTCAGTTATTCTAATTCCCTACAGCACATGGTCCTTTGAGATGCAAGAAGGATGGGTTGACAGCAGGGGAGGTGTAGGAATGGGATCGGATTATGAGGATGCCAAGGGTTTAAGCCACTATCCATCCATAGATGGGGCCTATTTTGCAGGCAGGCTGTCAGTGGCTGAGCACCTAAACAAAATAGAAAGAAAGGCAGCTGTGTTGGTTTTAAGGGAAATTCACCCACAGTACATAATTCCAGTTGGGGTTTGGCAGGTAAGGGAAGGAATAAGAAAGGCACTAAAAGAAACCCTCAAGGAATTTGAAAGCCTTGAAAAAGCCTTATCATTTGCTTGTTCTTCCCTATCAATATCAAAAAACGAATGGGTAAACAACAGCAGGATTCTTCAATTTGTTAAAGATCAAAAAAGAATTTCTGAATATTTTTAAAGACGTCTTTACTCAAAAATAAAAAATATAAAAAAACAAAACCCATGGAACATACGCATAAAAAAACGGTGTTGGAAAATGGGTGGGGGGATTTGTAAAGGTATTGATTTCTACTTTCAATTTAAAATGTAAAAAATTAGCTACTGAAGGCCATTGAAAATTGCTTCAAGATCTAAATTAATAAAAGGATATTCAATATGACTTCCTAGTTTATTTGTAAAAGTCTGGCAACCTACCACAAAATTATACCCTGCATTTGGTTGAGAAGGCGTAAACTGTGCACAAATAGAATAGTTTGCTCCATCCTTTATTACACCTACTGGTGTCTGTATTTGATCTAAACGATATGCGTCTTTGTTATCATTTGCATAAGCATGCATATCTTTAAGTGAAGGGTCAGCACTTGGGTCCAAGCAAAATGACTGCATATTGCTAAGGTCTGTATACAATGTTACTCTACCCTCATAAACACAATAACTAAAATTTCCCTCATTGTTATCACTCCACCTAACTGTTGGGGTTATTTTAAGCCCCGATTTGGAAGAATAGCCCTGTTTTACATCCACCAGGCTTGTTGCAAGGAGAGAAGATAATAATATAACAATCATAAAAATCGGAAAAATACGCATAATTTATTTTCAGGAATACAATATTTAAATATTTAATATTAAAGTTTAACTAACCATTCCACCTTGTCGGTTAATTATTAAAACATTTACAATGCAACGGCTAAATCAATTTGCCCATGAGAATCGCTCACATTAACAATATTTCGGGCGTACCTTCCACTATTGCAGAATACCAAAAAAAGCAAGGACATTCTGCAGATGTGTTTGTTTTTAATGATACAGCATACAAGCAATTTGGTGGCATCAAAATCAACTATAGATCGCCTATTGCCCAATGGAAGCTTTTTAGGAAATTAAAAAAAGACTATGACGTATGGCACTATCATTATCCATATGGCTCATTGAAAAATAGCCTGGAGAAGAGAAACCAAGGCAAAGCTTATTTAAAACACTACCATGGGGATGACATAAGAGGGAAACATGACAATGATTTTTGCCTTGTTTCTACACCTGATCTACTGCAATATGCCCCAAACGGCAAATGGTTGCCCAACCCAATAGATATCTACCAGATAAAAAAAATTATTGTTGCAAAAGAAGAAGAACCAACACAAGCAAAAAGCAAAAACAAAGTGAGAATTGCACATTACCCATTTTATAAAAGCAATCCTTCACCAGGTTTTGATTACTATACCATTGCATTAAATAAACTACAAAAAGAAAATAAGTGCGAAAATGTTGAAATTTTGAATCTTTCGCATATTCAGGCGTTGCAGGTTATGTATTCTTCGGACATCATAGTTGGAAAAATACTGCCCGAGGTTGGTTGGTTTGGAAAGTTTGAACTTGAAGGAATGGCCTTGGGCAAACCAGTTATTGCCTATGTATCGGACTATTTGTATGAAAAATACAAGCCACCAGTCTATAGAACCACAAAAGACACATTTATGCGAGACTTGGAAAACCTGATTGCAAATAATGATGAGAAAAATAGATTAGCCGGTGAAGGGCACGAATATGTCAAAAAACATCATTCAATTGAACCCATAATTAAAACGGTGAATGAGTGCTACAAAACACATGCCATTACTACATAGAAAACGCTTTTTGTATTAAATAACAACAAACTATTCTTTATGCTAAAACCCCAACCCCCAAACTAAACTATAAACGTTGTATCACCTGTTTAATATTGCATGAAAGATGGATTGTTTAGTGTCCACTTTTGACAATAACCCCTTTTTGACTATCGGAATGCGGTTTACCTTTTTGACTAAAGGTATATCCCGATATATTTTTTCATATTGATGAATGAAATTAAACGATTCTGCCTTTTTTGGGGGTTTTTCCTCATACCAATCAATATTACACACATGCTCGTTAGAATAATTAATTAGTTTTTGGATAACTTCATTTATTTCAGATGGAAGTACATGCATAAACACCTCAGATGCTATCACCAAGTCATACTTCTTATCGGATTGAAAAGATTGGATATCAGACACCATAAATTCTATTTTTTCCTTCCTCGTATTTACATTCTGGATATTTAATTTGGCATTTTCTATTTGATGAGGCGAAAGGTCAAATGCAAAATACTCTTTAATTTGGGGGAAGGCAGAGAGAAGTAATCGCGTTACCCGTCCAAATCCACACCCAACTTCAAGTACGGTCGAAAAAGAATACTTCTTTAAGTAATCGGTCAGGATCTCTTCCTGTAATTTGAAATTCTTGTCATATTTAAAGTTCTGTTTGTATACCTTTCCTCGTTCCTTCCAATATTCTCCAGGATTGTAAGACATGCTTTATTACCTTCAGGGAAGCAAGAATAATAATTTTTGTGTAAACAAATCAAATACAAAAAAATCACATACAAAATTAAAGCACATGATTTTATGATACTGTAATAAGTATTTTCTTTTCTAAGCATTAAAATACCTTTTTTTGTGTCATGATTTTTTTGCCGTTTATCAAATATAATGGTTTATAACATATTCCATCACAATACACCAAATTCAGTCTAATGCAAATCATTTATGCTCAGTCCAGTCAACATATTTTGTATGCATCAAGAATATTTTTTTCATTTTTTTCCCAAATCAAATTATCATTGGCATAATTGAATATTTTCAATCTTTTATTATGCAATTCATCCATGTTTTCTTTAAGGTACATTAACTTTGATGCCATTTCCACTGAATCTTCAAACGTCATACAATGTTCTTTTAAGATTTCCCTCACAGGTTTTAATGATGAGGTACACAACACAAAAAGTCCCGCATGAGCATACTCATATGCTTTGTTGGGATTTGTGTAGTAGTGAGACCAATGCTTTTTAAACGGAATAAGTCCTACAGAATGTTTGCTCATTTCTTTATACATATCTTGCCTGTCAAGGTAACCAGTATATCTTATATTTTTAGTAGATTCAGCGTTCCAACCTATAATTGTTAGATCTCCCATATCTTGATTAAAAAACATTTCATAAAGACCA
Organism: Candidatus Nitrosopumilus sp.; assembly: GCA_013821245.1. Lineage (GTDB taxonomy): Archaea > Thermoproteota > Nitrososphaeria > Nitrososphaerales > Nitrososphaeraceae > Nitrosocosmicus. Next base: position 918 of record JACDHC010000140.1, on the reverse strand, counting down.
TCAATATTTCTATTTGGAAATTGTTGCCTATTGTGGCCATCGGATCCTGCATAAACAGAAGACAATTTGGCATGAAATGATGGTTTCTCAAAATTCTCAATTTCAAATTTCATTGGAAAGTTTGGTACAACAAATACCTTATTGGCATTATTGCCAATTATTCGAAAATCATTAGCAATCTCATTAGACACCGTAATTGTTGGTGTTGAAGAGACCAATTCTTTTTCCCATCTAGTCCACACATTAATTGCATGACGATTCAAAATATTTCTTCTTGTTTTTTTAACTGCATGGACTAGAAAAAAATTAAACTTGTTCACATTATTCTTTGTGGATTGAGCCAGTTTTTCCATCTCGGTTAAAAATTGAGAGTGCTTAGACCAATACTCATGATCATCGTACACAAATGGCAATTTTAACTCAGAAACCATCTTGGCTGAGAAAATATTATGTGCATGCACTAAGTCGGGTTTTGCTTCATTTATTACCTTAGTAATTTGCTTTTTGACAGAATTCCAATAAAATGGAATACCATATCTGGCTTTTGCAGTCCAGTTAACTTCATATATTTTAGAAAAAGTTTTTCTATTATAATTAGATGCAGTCCTTGTTGCTCCTGCAAACATGACCTCATGACCAAGATTTGATGAAGTTATTGCAGCCTTTTCAACTCTCCAATCAGGCAAAGCATCATGTGACAAATGCAGGACTCTCAACTAATTAACAAAATAATGCATATATAATATAAACAAATTCTTAAGAAAAAAAACCGCTATTATAGTATCTTGATAGCTGGTTAATAAATCAAAGAAATGATTCAGTTTTAATGGAAACAACAACAATATAACAGGTAAAGTTAAATTTTGAGTTCATCATACACCTTTGAGAGACTTGGAATTACACTTGATGGACAATGCT
>JACDHC010000139.1 GCA_013821245.1 Candidatus Nitrosopumilus sp. | reverse complement strand
GGGTTGGACCTGCCCGAAGTTTCCCTTGTGGCAATAATGGATGCAGATAAGGAAGGGTTTTTAAGAAACTACACCAGTCTGGTTCAAACTTTCGGCAGGGCTGCAAGAAATATAGATGGAAAGGTGATTTTATACACAAATTCGGTAACAAAATCCATAAAGGAGGCAGTTGTCGAAACAAATAGAAGAAGAAGAAAACAAATCGAGTACAATGAGATCAACAAAATTGAGCCAAAAACAATCATCAAATCAATTCCCCAAAGGGCTACAAACATATCAAAATTTGACATAGACTTAAAAACAATGACAAGAAATGATTTGGTGGATTTATCGGTCAAAACAGAGAGTCAAATGAACAAATTTGCAGAAGATTTAGAATTTGAAAAAGCCATTGAACAAAGGGAAAACTTACAAAAAATAAACCAAATTTTGCTAAAGGCATAACTTTAAGAGAAAAAAATGGAAAGCAAAATAATCATCAAGGGAGCAAGGCAACACAATCTAAAAAATATAAATCTAGATATTCCGAAGAACAAATTAATAGTTTTTACAGGTTTATCCGGCTCCGGAAAGTCCACCCTGGCTTTTGACACAATCTTTGCCGAGGGTCAAAGGAGGTATGTTGAGTCACTGTCAGCGTATGCTAGGCAATTTTTGCAAATAATGGATAAGCCAGACGTGGATTCGATAGAGGGATTGTCACCCGCAATAGCCATCCAACAGAAAACCACAAACAAAAATCCGCGATCCACCGTTGGAACAATAACAGAAATCTATGATTATTTAAGGCTATTGTTTTCAAAAATAGGAATTCCACATTGCCCTGAATGCAATAGAAGAATATCGCATCAATCCATCGATTCAATAGTTGAAAGGGTAATAGAAATCGAGAAAAGTCTTGACAACAAGACAATATTTGTATTAGCACCGATAATTAGAGAAAAAAAAGGAACTTATGAAAAGGTTTTAAGTGATTTAAAAGACGAGGGATATCTAAGAGTACGAATTGATAAAAAGATAACAAACCTAAATGAATCTGAAAAGCTTGATTTAATACCTGGGACAGAAAAACAAAAAAGACATTCAATCGATGTGGTCATAGATAGAATAATTTTAGACCCAGAAAATATAGAAAAAGACAGAATTTTTGAATCCGTGCAAAATGCACTGAAAATGGGAAAAGGCCTAATGATAGCCCAAATCGGAGACAATGATCACATATTTTCGCAAAAAAATGCTTGTCCGTATTGCAACATTAACCTCGGTGACATGGAGCCTAGGTTTTTTTCATTTAATTCTCCCTTTGGAGCATGTACCAAATGCAATGGCCTGGGAATCGAAATAGAGTTTGATCCGGATTTAATAATCCCGGACAGGAGCAAAAGTATCCTAAATGGAGGAATAAAACCATGGTCAGCTGGGCAATTTGTAAGCTTTAGGACATCAATGCTAAAAGATGTCGGAAGGAAATTTGGCTTTAATTTGAACACACCCATAGAAAAAATGAATGAAGAGCAGATAAATGTCATTTTATATGGTACTCAAACCAAAATAAACTACAACTATACCTCAAAATCCAGCGAAAGCTCATGGGAATATACTGGAAGGTTCAAAGGAGTCATACCAACATTAGAGAAAATATTCAATGAAACAGAGTCTGAAGCAAAGAGAGAAGAAATAACAAAGTTTATGAAAGAAAAGCCATGTGAAAAATGTAATGGTCACCGATTAAAAAAAGAAGCACTGGGGGTAAAAATAAATGAAAAATCCATAATGGAAATCTGCATCCTACCGATAGACAAAACAATAGAGTTCTTTAACAACATCAACCTGTCACAAAACGAGGCCATTATTTCAAAACAGATTCTAAAGGAGATTAAAAGTAGGTTGGAATTCCTGCTAGGTGTTGGATTAAACTATTTGAACCTAAACAGAAAAGCGGGAACATTGTCAGGAGGCGAATCCCAAAGAATAAGACTAGCAACACAAATAGGATCCAATTTAACGGGTGTTTTGTATGTTCTGGATGAACCCACCATAGGATTGCACCAAAGGGATAACGCCCTTTTGATTAAAACTTTGTGTAGGTTAAGGGATCTTGGAAATACGGTGATCATAGTAGAGCATGATGAGGATGTTATTAGAAATTCAGACTGGATAATAGACATTGGGCCTGCGGCTGGCATCCATGGGGGCCAAGTAGTGGCATCCGGAAAAATGACAAACATCATCAATAACGAAAATTCCATTACAGGGGAATTCCTATCCGGAAAGAAAAAGGTTTTAGAAAACTTTGAAAGAAAAGAAAACAATGGAAAGTTTTTATCCATCATGGGAGCTTGTGAAAACAACTTAAAGGACATTAATCCAAAATTCCCTATAGGATTGATAACCGTTGTCACTGGCGTTTCTGGATCGGGTAAATCCACTTTGGTTAACGACATCTTGTACAACCACCTGATGAACCATTTTTATAAATCAAAACTAACAATAGGAAAACACAGGCAAATCCAAGGTATAGAGCACATAGACAAAGTTATAGGAATCGATCAATCACCCATTGGAAGAACACCAAGATCAAATGCAGTGACATATGTAAACGCGTTTACCAAAATAAGGGAGATTTATTCACTGACGCAGGATTCAAAGGAAAAAGGATACAAACCGGGGAGGTTTTCCTTTAATCTGCCAGATGGAAGGTGTGATGTTTGTGAGGGAGCTGGAGTGCGTAAAATAGAGATGCAGTTTCTTCCGGATGTTTACATAACTTGTGATCAATGCCATGGAAAAAGATACAATACAGAAACACTTTCAATTAAATTCAAAGGAAAAAACATTTCCGAAGTACTAGATATGACTGTTGAAGAAGCTTTAGAGTTCTATGGGAATAATTTGGCCATATCAAACAAATTAAAATTATTGAATGATGTGGGATTGGGTTATTTGCATTTGGGTCAATCGGCAACGACGCTGTCTGGTGGGGAGGCACAAAGAATAAAATTGGCTACAGAGTTATCCAAAAGGGATACAGGCAATACGCTTTACATTTTAGACGAACCAACCACAGGCTTGCATTTTGCGGATGTTAAGAAACTTTTAAAGATTTTGCATAAACTGAGGGATATGGGAAACACAATAATCATTATAGAGCACAATTTGGATGTAATATCTGCAGCTGACTGGATAATTGATTTAGGTCCAGAGGGTGGGGATAATGGAGGTCAAATAACAGCGTATGGACCGCCTGCAGAAATAGTCAACAACGAGACAAGCCATACTGCAAAATTTTTGAAAGGCAAACTGCCACAATTTAATCTCAATGAACAAAACCTTATCAGAATATAAAAAAACAAAACAACACCAAAGAAATTTAAATAATTTTAAAGCTATATACAATAGGCAATTGGAAATAGAAACTCCAGGCTATAGTATAGAGCAAACTTATCCTCAAAAGCCAGGTGTTTACATAATGAAGGATATGCAGGAAAAGATTATCTATATCGGTAAAGCCAAAAATTTGCACAAAAGAATCAAAAGCTATTTTATAAAGGACAATATGGCAAAATCAACGGACAAAACATCTATTTTAGTTTCCAGAATAAGAAAAATAGACTACATAATAACCAATAATGAAATTGAGGCCTTTTTGCTGGAGTCAAACTTGATAAAAAAATATCGGCCAATATTTAACATAGAACTAAAGGATCAACAAAGATACACATACTTAAAAATAACCGATGAAAAGTTTCCAAGGTTAATAGTAACAAGAAGAAACAGAAATGGGGAATTTATGGGGCCGGAGGGCGAAATCTTTGGGCCATTTGTCAAGGGAAGCTCAAGATACCTAACAATAGGCCTTTTAAGGAAAATGTTTAAAATTAGAATCTGCAAGCAGTTACCTAAAAAAGAATGCTTGGAATATCACATTGGTAATTGTGACGCCCCTTGCATCAATAAAATTTCACAACAGGGATACAATAAAAATATAGAATTGATAAAAAATATTCTAAGTATAAACAATGATTTTGATGAGTTTTACCTTAAATTAGAAAAAGAAATGAAAGATGCGTCGGATAAAAAAGAATTTGAAAAGGCAATACACATCAGAGACACACTGTTCCGTTTAAAAAACTTACGATACCATCAGAGTGTGGAAAACACTTTTCAAAACAGCCCCGTTGAAGAGTATATAGGAATAATTTATGAAAAGGTTCAGAATATCGCATATGTTATGACACTGATAAGTAAAAGTGGGGTAATCAACGATATGAAAAAATATCAATTTGACTTGATTGCAGACAATACCTTTGGAAGTTTCATTTCTCAATATTATTATTCAAATCCAATTATACCCAGCATCATTTACCTCAATGAGGATTTACCAGAAAAACCAAATCTAGAATTAGTTTTAGAAAAAATTTCAAAACACAGTGTCAAAATAAAAACTATAGGCAACACATCCAATTTTGATGCAACACCATCAGATTCTGATCAAAACATAATCCAAGACAATGTAGAGTTTAATTACAGTAATAAGCCAACAAACGACAATATCCAAAATGGCGATAAAATAAAGATAATGGAACTTATCACCAACAACTTAAGGATGCATATTCAAAAAAACTACGAACCAGCACTAGAGGAATTGAAATTACTGTTGAAACTAAAAAAAATCCCCCACATAATAGACTGCTTTGATGTGTCAAACTTTGGAAATGATTTTGCCGTTGGAGCTTGTACCAGGTTTGTTAACGGAATACCACATAAAAGCGGATACAGAAAATTTAAAATCAAAAACACATCCAGTCAAAACGATTTTTCAATGATGGAGGAAATAGTAAGCAGAAGATACAAAATTCACGAGAATCCAAAAACAGGCAAGAAAGAGGCCATTAGCAATCATAAAGATAAAACATCAATTGAAGATAATGATGATGATTTACCCCAACTTGTAGTTATAGATGGAGGAAAGGCCCATTTGGGTGTGGCTTTAAAGGCCCTAAAAAAAATTGGATTGGATAAATTAGAATGCATTTCGTTAGCAAAGGAAAACGAGGAGATATTCACACAGTTCTCAAACAACTCAATAGTCATACCCAAAAATAAAAAATCACTCAAAATACTGCAGCACATAAGAGACGAATCTCACAGATTTGGCCTAAACTACAATAGAAAATTACGAAAAATAGACATCAAACAACAACAACAAATTTCTTTCCATCAGTAAAACGATTTTCTATTTGTGTGCAAAAAGAAAATATGCTAACCGCAAAGCTCAAAGACATTATCATACACATCCGCATATGCCTAAGTCTTGTTTATTTAGGCCACTTCCAAAACTATACGAATTGACAGCTTTTTGGGCCCAATCAAAAAATGATCATCATAATGAATTTGAGCAATACCTTTATTTTGTCATCTGTTAAAATCATTTTAAAATCATATGCAGATGGTTCATTACGGCAATTTGAAATGTTATGATTTTGGCATGCTTTGTTGCCTAACTCAACCTATTTAGCTGGATTGAATAAATTGGTTCTTTGTGATAGACTGGCCTGCTTGCTTATAACTGCTCATTAGTTAGACGTGGTGAAA
>JACDHC010000138.1 GCA_013821245.1 Candidatus Nitrosopumilus sp. | reverse complement strand
GGATATGCTAATTGAAAGAATTTCCTTATTTGCAGGCTCAATTGCTACCCAAAGTCATACCAACTCTGAACCAATTTTAAGCAATGTCTCGTCAACGACAAACTCCTCAAACTTCTTTTTCTTTGACGATATCCTTTGGGGCTTGTACTTTTGTATCCAGTTCCAGATGGAAACATGGTTTCGTTTGATAAAATGTGAAGACAGTATTTGAGAGGTTCTCCTTAAAGATAAACCTGAAAAATAAAAGTACAAGCCATAACCAATATACATTGAAGGTGTCCTGTTTCTACTACTCACAATGGAAATAGGCATCTTCAATCTATAGCTTTATCGTTAAGTGAACAGAGCCTCAAAAACAATTCAATGGATTGTTTTTGCTTCTATATCCTCTAAATATGATATTTCCTTTACAATTTTATTAGTTTCTGGCTCAAAATCTAGGAAATTATTGATTGATATAAATTGATTTAGAGGGTCATAAGAAGAAAACAATGAATGGGTTGTTTTTATCATTAAGTGTATTTTTGATAGGTTACCTGAGTTGGAAATTATATTTATCTCATTATCTGAATAATTTGTAATCTTTTCAGTTGTTTTTATGATGCTATCTATCCTGTCAATCTTTTCTTTTGCGGGATAAATAAACATACAGGTTTTTTCTATTTTTTGTATGTTGGAATCATTGCACATTGTAAAAGATTTGCTAAAAACCTCTTCTATGTTATTGGATTCTTTGCTTGTTGCAATCACATTGAATTCATTTGGAAAACCTTTGCCATAAGATGTGATGATAATATCTTTGACTGCATTGTTAGTAATTTTAAAACATTCTGGGATTGATATGTCCGGATTATTCTTAAGAAAAGAGTTATTATCTACGATTATGGTTGAGTTTGAATATTTGTTGATAAAGGATAATGACACTCCAGAATGAAATATTTTCCTCTTTTCAAATCCAAATGGCATTATTACAAAACTAATTATCACTTTACCGCCAATTTGATGCAAAAAATTTGTTAATATTGGAATTATGGCTATTCCAAATTTAGATGCTAAATTACCAATAATTATAATATTGCTAAAAGTGTCAACAATAGATGTAATTTTATCTATTTTCTCTAAAAAGGATTCTCTTATTTTATAAATGGGAGGATTAATCCATGAACCGCTGTCAACTGTAACATTCCTTTTATTGTGGTTAAACCTTTTTTTGGTGTTTAATAATAAATAATCTGCGGACTTAGTTTCTTTAACAATATCCAGTGTAATTTTACTTCCAGCATCCCCCACTCCAATAAATAGGACATTGTCTCTTTCATTATTAATGTCCAACAACCGTAAATTATATCTATTAATGGATAAAAATGTTATAGGTAACAATTATTGATTGATTATCAACTTTATATGATTTGAATTCCTTCCAAACTATGGGTTGAGTATCCTATTATCCTTACCCTAATGGTTTTACCTAGGGGTAGTTTGTTGTTACCGTTTTTTAAATTCATAAGGCGAAGGTCTCCGTGTAATTCTGAAAACCTTTCCTTATTGTAATTCTTGACATTTGTTTTTGTTATTGTATTTTCAATTGGATTTTTTATAACTATGGATTTGTAGTATTGATTTCTTCCCTTTAGTCTTCCCATATCGATTTCATCAATAAGAACTTGTCCTTCCCATTCTAACCATCTCGAATTTCTTTTTTTTGCAATATGCTTCATAATGCTGTGCAATTTTTTAGATCTTTCTGTAACTGTTTCCTGAGCAATCCTTTTCATTTTAGATGCTGAAGTTCCGGGCCTAGGACAAAATTTAGATGAATTTATAATGTCTGGCTCTGTTTCTTTTATCGTTTTTAAAGTTAATTCAAAATCCTCGTCAGTCTCTTCCGGAAATCCCGTTATTATGTCAGTAGCTATTGTCATATCAGGCATTTTTTCCCTGAACTGCCTTACTATCTCATAGAAAGTTTTTACAGTATGTCCTCTTTTCATTTTTCTTAATACCCTTTCACTGCCACTTTGAACCGGAATATGGATAAACTTAAAGATTTTATTACTTTTAGAATAGATATTTATAAGATCTCTTACCATTCCCTTAAGGTACATGGGATTCATCATGCCCACCCTTATTTTGTAATCTTCTTCTATTTCGTCACATCTTCTTAACAATTCCACAATATTTGTTCCAATGTCTATACCATAACAACCATTGTCTGTTGATGTAAGCCATATCTCTTGGGTCCCTTCTTTTAAGTCCTGCTTTATTTGATTTATTATTTTGCCTATTCTATAACTTTGGAGGTCTCCTTTTGCTAATTTTGTTTGACAAAAAGAACACTCGCTTAAACAACCTGATGCTATTTCAACAATACTTATTGTGGGATTTATCCTAAACCTTGGTAAGTTTATCTTTTCTATTTCTGAATTTTGTAGGGAGACAATTTTCTGTCCATTCAAAGCTGAATTTACAATTTCAACAGTTTTATCAATAGAATTAGGTCCCATTAAACTCGCATTAGGATTTATCTTTTCTACTAACTTTTGATCGGCTGAGGGGAGACATCCTGCTACTACTATTGGCTTGTTATTCTTAGATAGGTTTTTAATTCTATGTGCCATTTTGTGTTCGGTTGTATCTTTAACCGAACAAGTTACTATAAGATTAATGTTAGCTACATCTGAGTTATTTGCTATATCGAAGCCGTTATTTCTTAATTGTCCTGCAATCATTTCCATATCTGCAAAACTAGCTGAACATCCATATCCTTCAATCCAAAAACTTGGTTTTTGCTTGTTGTCAGGATTGGTTAATAATGATGACAAAGATGATGGTACGTTATTTTTATTATTATTATTGTTATTATTTTTGTTTAATATTGTAATATTTTCAATCAAATTTGGTTTTAATGACCTAAATTTAGAAGTGGAACTAAAATTCTCATTGATCATAACCCTTCACCTGTTTTTCTTTAATTACTAACAATTAATAACGGTTTCTAATTGGATAGATTTTTCGAATATTATATTTTTTATTTCTATTATTATCATAAGAAATCATATTTTTTACATTTAATTATTGTTTTCCTTATATTCATTCTTAAGATTATCTAGTGATCCACGAATCCTTATCATTGAATCCAATAAATTTTGTTATTTTGTTATTGATGTTGTTTGAATAAACAATAAAGTAAAAAATAGTTGAAGTGTATTTTTTTATAAACTAACTTTTGCATTTTCAAAATAATGACTTTAACTGTTAGCACTTTTCCCTTAACAATTATTACTAATGACCATTATAAGATGAAGGGAAATGAAAATAAATTCAAATAATTTTGTAATGATAAAACAAATATTTATAATAGCATATTTGACCGGAATTTTGTGGTTGAGGAGAAATCCTTTATCTTTAGTTTTTACTGCTATTTCGCCTTTTTCTTTATTATTTATTTTATTTATTGTAAGTGATGGCCAATATGTCCAATTTGCAGTTGCTGGAAGTTTGGTAATGGCCTTGGTTGGATATGGGTTATCTTTAGGACAGGATATCTCGCTCTATAAGCTTGAATATAAAATGCAGGATATGTTTGTAGCTTCCCCTGTTTCACCATTAACATATATGCTCGGCTTGGCATTTTCTGAATTATTATACGGTTTGCCTGCATTGCTAGTTTTATCTTCTCTAGCTGTATACTTTTCAACTTCTATTACTTTTTTACCCCTTTTAATTGTAAATATTTTTTTGATCTGGGGAACAATGTCTTCCATAGGATTTTTTTTGTCTTCGCATATGCTTCATATGAGAAATGCTACTCAACTCATATCATTTGTAAATGTTCTTATTGCAGTCATACCGCCTGTTTTCTATTCTATTGACAGGTTACCTATACCCCTTCAAATTATATCCTATTTTGTTCCAACGACTCATGCTTCTTTAATGTTACAGTATTCTATGGGTTTCCCAACGCCTCAAGAATGGTCAATTTCTCTTGGGTTATTTGTCCAAATTTCGTATTTGATTTTCTTCATCATTTTAGCAAAGAAAAAGGCATTGTGGAGGGAAAATTAAATGACTTTGTTTTTAGGTATGAGCAATACGAGCTTTATTATTTTGGAAAATTTCTCTTGTAGCCTCTAACAATTTATACACATCTTCTTTCTCATGAGCATGCGAAAAAGCACCCATCTTTAAAGGCAAAAAGAATATGTTATATTTTGCAATCAATGCGAATTGATAATTAAACAGTAGTTCATTATTTGTCAATGCAGAGTCTAATGCATTATTTATTTCCCTTACTTTGTCGTTTAGAAAGTGAATCATAAATAATGATCCATACCCAGTTATTTTTACATCAATTTTTAATTCTTTAAATAATTTAGATAGCTCATTTCTTGCTAAATCTCCCAAAGAATTTATTTTTTCATACACTGTGGGGTTTTTTTTCAAAAACTTTAAGGTGGTGTATCCAGCAGTCATTGTTATCGGATTTGCAGAAAAAGTCCCTCCTCCTATTGAACAATACATCCTCTTATCACTCTTATTTGTCATATCCGCCAAACTCATGACTTCTTTTTTACCACAAACAGCTCCTATTGGAAGACCTCCACCGATTATTTTGCCGAGAGTAAATATGTCAGGTTCTAACTTGTAGTGATTCATTGCTCCACTAAACGAGTGGCGAAAACCAGTAACTATTTCATCTAAAATTAAAAGGCTATCATTTTGCCTTGCAAATTCCTGTAATCCTTCCAGGTAACCTTCCTTTGGGATAATGCATCCAGCCCCACCAAGAATGGGCTCAACTATTATACCTGCTAAGTCATCTTTAATTGATTCCAAAACTTTTAGTGATCTATCCAAATCATTAAATTGGATTGATTCAATAAATTGATTTTCGTCTTCTATAAGACCTATTCCTTCATCAACTTCATATGGATAATTTACGGATTGAAGTAAATTAGAGTTAAATCCATGCCAGCCTCCGATAACCTTTGCAATAAACCTTTTCCTTGTTTTTGCTCTTGCTAGCCGTATTGCATACATTGTTGCTTCAGAACCTGTACTTGAAAATCTAATGTTTTCCGCTAATGGCATAGCTTTATTGATCATTTCACCAAGCTTGATACTGGATTCATTTGCTGTTCCATACAACGTTCCTCTTTTAACCTGTTTTTTTAATTTATCAGAAACCATTTTTGGAGAATGGCCTAATATTAATGCCCAGTGTCCATTCCAGAAATCAATATATTTATTTCCATCTATATCTGTTAAAAATTTTCCCTTGGCTTTAACCGTATAGAAAGGATATGGTTTAAAATATCTGATATTATGGTTTATCCCACCAGGAAAAATCTCTTTAGATTTAAAGTGTAAATTCATTGATTCGAAAGTTTTATTTTTGTATAATTCTATATAATTATCAATTTTCATTGATATATACCATCAATTTAAAGAATCTTTTATGTGTTTACAAAAAACAAGATTTATATTAATAATTGTGCCATATACAGTAGAACGTGTCCAAGATACAAGGCGGCGTCGGTGATGAAGTTGGCTTGTGCCACAATGTGATTTACTGACCTCCAGATGCGCTCTTTACACTACTATAACTG
>JACDHC010000016.1 GCA_013821245.1 Candidatus Nitrosopumilus sp. | reverse complement strand
TATTTACATTGTTGTTATTATCCATAAATAATACAAACTTGTATAGCTTTATTATATAACTTTTTGATTATCTAATGATAGATAGCATAAATAATAAATTAAAAAAGGTTATTAGTAGTTTAATTGAAATTGAATCGGGTAGAAAACTATATAAAAGACGAGCTTAAAAAACACAAAAAGATTTGCTTCGCTTTATTAGACTCTGAAAATTTCAATGATGTATCCTATGTGGCAAAACAAGTGGAGCTATTGGGCGCTTCTGCTATTTTGGTAGGAGGCTCTTCGGCTATTGATCAGTTAGATTTAGACAAATTAGTTTTATCCATAAAGTCTATAGTTTCTGTACCCATTATCCTATTCCCTGGCAACGTTACGGGTGTCTCTCCAAATGCTGATGCCATATTGTTTACCTCATTGCTTAACTCAGAGGATCCCTATTTTATTTCTGGTGCCCAAGCACTTGGCGCCTTATTGGTAAAAAAATATGAAATAGAGCCCCTACCAACAGGTTACATAATAATAGGGGAAAACACTACAGCGTGGTTTGTAGGGCGTGCGAAGGGAATACCTTTTGAAAAGAATAAAATTGCAGTAATGTATTCACTGGCTGCACAATATCTTGGAATGAGGTTTGTGTATCTAGAAGCAGGTTCTGGATCCCATAAAAATATCACCTCTGATATGGTATCTAGCGTAAGAAAATATTTTGATGGCATACTAATTGTAGGTGGAGGCATAAAAGATTCAGCTGTTGCAAAACAGCTAGCAGATGCAGGAGCCGATATATTGGTTATTGGAACACTGCTTGAACAGGATCCCAATTGGGAAAAAAAATTTTCCAATATTATTACTGCTATACGCTCATAAAATCTGTGTGATTATGTATGACTTTAGTAGATGAGGCCAAAATAAGATTACAAAGCATATCTATTCCACAGCATTATGTGAACTATCAAATAAATATTTTAGAGCAAGTCAATAGATTATATACTTTAATTCAAAATGCAAGGCAAAAAGGTTACGATGTTACCACTAGCGTAGAACCAAAAATAGCATATGATCTTTCCGATAGGGTAGCCAAAATGCATAATATCGATATATCTGATAGATTAAGATCCCTATTAAATTACACCACAAAGGAAAAGGCCGCTTTAAAAATAGCTGAGGAAATTGCGTTGGGAGAATATGGAACGGGTGATCTTAGGACAAGACTAGAAAATGCAGTTCGAGTGAGTTTGGCCGTTGTTACAGAGGGAGTTACTGTTGCCCCCCTTCAGGGTATATCAGATGTGCAAATCAAGGATAACAAAGATGGCTCAAAATACCTTTCGATATCCTTTGCTGGGCCTATACGATCTGCTGGTGGAACCGAAGCTGCCCTTACTATGTTGATTGCAGACCAAGTTAGAAAAGTCACCGGACTTGATAAGTACCAGGCTAATTCTTTCGATGATGAAACAGGGCGGTTTATTGAGGAATTAAGGTTGTATGAAAGAGAGGTAGGCAACTTTCAATTTAAAATATTGGATGAAGATATTCACAATTGTATATCAAATTTACCGGTTGAATTGAATGGGGTGGATACCGATCCCGTCGAATTAGTAATTCACAGAGGATTAAAACGAATCCAAACCAATAGGGTTAGGGGAGGGGCTTTAAGGGTCATGAATGATGGTTTAATAGGCAGAAATAAAAAACTCTTAAAACTTGTAGAAACATTAAACTTGGAAGGTTGGGATTGGCTGGGAAAGGTCAAGGGCGCAATCCAAACTGGAGATGATGACACCGTAAGTCATAGGATGTCAGAAGTGATTACAGGCCGACCTGTTTTATCAATGAATAAAAATATTGGAGGATTTAGACTACGTTATGGACGATGTTTTAATACTGGTTTTGCAACCATAGGCATTCACAGTACTATCCCTATCCTACTAGATAATGCCGTTGTTGTTGGGACGCAAATAAAAATGGATGTGCCTGGTAAAGCTTCAACTATTGCCCTGGTAGATACAATTGAGCCTCCTATTGTAAAACTAAATGACGGAACGGTTTTGCAGATCAGCACTAAAGAGCAGGCAGAGAAATTAAAATCTCAAGTTATTAAGATATTGTATTTGGGGGATATTTTAATTAGTTATGGTGACTTTTTGGAAAACAACGCACAGCTATTACCAGCTAGTTATGTTGAGGAAATCTGGGCCCTAGAGTTATTTGAAAAGATAAAAAAAACCAAAGAAACCAATGAAATAAACAAAAATTCTAATTATTTAGAATACAACCGGTTGGTTGACTTTTATTTAAATCCATACACAACAATACCTTCAATTGGAGAAGCAATAAAAATATCAATACAGTTCAAGGTCCCATTGCATCCAAGATATTCCTTTTATTGGGAATCAATCAATACAAAAGAATTTTTGTTTCTTCGGAATAACCTGCTATCCACAATCAAAGATAACCGTGGCAAACTGACAACAGTTGATTTTTTATATAATGGTGATTTAAAAATCATATTCGAAAAACTCGGGTTATTCCATAGCATCAATGATACCAACCAAACTATCATATTAGATGATTCATCACAGGCTATTTCCCTAATTTGTTTTTGCGTTCCTGAAATTCAGTCACCATGCTTTTTAGCCGGTGATTTTTCTGATGTCATTTCCGTATCAGAACTATGTAGTTTGATAAAAAAAGACGATTTTGTTTTGAACTTTGAAAATAAAATTAATGCCGTAATTGAAAACAATAACAATAACAATAACAATAACTCTGATGACTACAAAGTCATTGAATTAATAAACTCAATATCTGATATAAAAATACGCTCAAAATTCTCTTCTTCTATCTCTGTGAGGGTGGGTAGACCTGAAAAAGCTGCAGAACGTAAAATGAAACCCCCAATTCATGTTTTATTCCCAGTGGGCAACAAAGGTGGACCCATGAGAGATATATTAAAGGCCTCAGGGTCATTTTCTTTTTACTCCGATAAATCAAATCGATTCTGCCATAACTGCAACATACCATCTTTAGGCACCAAATGCATTTATTGTGACACCCCCACGCCTGTCAAGGTTGTCTGTAAGGTATGCAAGGTAGAATCCTTGGAAATATCTTTTGATACCATTAACGATGATAGAAGAAAAAACAAATGCATAAAATGTGGCAATGAATGCAGAACGTTTTCCCCAATTCATTTTCCCCTAAAATCTATACTTGAAAAAGCCGAACTAAAGCTAGGCTTTAAAATATCTTCCCCGTTAAAGGGCGTAAAGTCTTTGATGGGTAAAGACAAAGAAGCAGAACCAATTGAAAAAGGCATGCTTAGGCAAAAATATGGATTATCTGTGTTTAAAGATGGCACAATAAGATTTGATGCCACAAATGAGCCTCTTACCCATTTTATGCCCTCATTTATCAATACACCCATTTCAAAACTACACGATTTAGGGTATACCCAAGATCATAAAAATAACGAAATAGTTTCTAAAGATCAAGTTATAGAGCTCTTAAATCAAGATGTTATAATTCCATTGAATTCAGCAAAACATTTGTTAAAAATTGCTAAATTTATTGATGAGGAACTAGTAACAATATATAATCTGTCTCCAATTTATAATGCCTACACCGTTGATGATTTGGTTGGACATTTAATAGTTGGGCTGGCCCCGCATACTTCTGTTGGTATTATTGGCCGGATAATTGGATTTACTGAATCACAAGTGTGCTTGGGTTCTCCTATCTGGCACTCTGCCAAACGACGGGACTGCGATGGTGATGCAGATTCCATCATGCTGCTATCTGACGCATTTTTAAACTTTTCATATTCGTTTTTGCCCGATAAAATAGGGGGTTTGATGGATGCGCCCTTGCTTATTCAACCCATTGTATTGCCACATGAGGTACAAAGACAGGCGCATAACGTTGATATCGATGATAGATATCCACTTGAGTTTTATAATTACACCTGGCGGGGGGTTAAGGCGGCAGACGTTTCTTCTTTAATTGAAATATTGAAAAACAGGATAGGTGAAGATAAACAATTCTATGACTATGGATTTACTCATTATAGTAATGTTCTTATTTCCAATGTTAACCGTAGTGCGTATTCTACCCTAAATACAATGAGAGAAAAATTAGAAATGCAAATTGCTACTGCAAATTTAATTAACTCGGTAGATACAAATGAAGTTATCTCAATGGTGCTAACTACCCATATAATACCTGATATAATGGGCAATATGCGCTCTTATTCCTCACAGTCCTTTAGATGCAATAAATGTGGAGAAAAATACCGAAGAATTCCATTACTGGGCAAATGTGGGGGTTGCGGAAATACATTACTGCAAACAGTAACCCGAGGCTCTGTTGAAAAATATATTGTTTTGGCAGAAAATCTGTGTAATAACTTCAAAGTTACAGGTTACCTAAAAAGCCGGGTTGAATCATTGATTGTTGAGCTAAATTTTATTTTTAAGGCAAAGGAGGTTCAACCCACTATGCTTGATTATTTATAAGGTAAAATCATCAAAATTGTTAAAATCGATTTTGTAAGGTTTTAGATTGGATAGGTTGATTGCTATTGCTATTGCTGGGGTAGGCGTTATACCCATTGTTTGCTGAAAAGGGGTTTGAGATTGCCATGCCCCCGAATTCACAAGTAGTGTTCCCTTATAGCTATCCACATCTATCACATGAACATGACCAGAATGAAGAATATCTGGAACCTCTTCTATTATCATGATATCCTCTTTCTCCGGGGCAATGGGGGTTCTTTGACCGTATATTGGCGAGAGATGTCTTGATTTTAGTAATATTTTCATGGCTTCTGCTGGTTTGGAATAACTAAGACCCGGTATGGACGCAATTATATCGTCTAAACTTTGTCCATGAAACATTAGTATTTTTATCCCTTCCATGTTTATCATGCAGGGATTACCTAGCATAGTAATGTTATCCAAAGAATATAGTTTCTCTGCATATTTTTTTGGTATGGATGGTTGAGGTAACGCTCTTCTCCCTAAATCATGATTGCCTGGAATTAGGAATACTTTCATATGTTTTGGTATTTTGGATAAAATTGTTATTGCATGGTCCATTTGTGAATATGAGTCTTTTTCCAATAGTTCTCTATCTTGGTTTGGGAATATTCCAATTCCATCGATTAAATCACCACAAATACAAATATATTTTATTTTGGGAATAATGTCATTATTATTGCTTTCATCCCCGTTTAGCCACTCCAAAAAATTTTGGAATTCCTTTTCCATAAAAAACTTACTTCCTATGTGTAAGTCAGAAATTAAAATACTGAATATTTCAGATTTAGCCTTATTTGCAACCCTATCGGGAATATCCAAAGAATACAGGTTTTTTATCGAGTTTTTTCTCTTTTTGGTGTTGTTCTCAAATTCGATCATAACCATTTGATCTACAGTTAGCATGGAAATCTGTTTTTTTAATTCATCATTATAGGTAGTGGCTGTTAATAATCCTGTTTGATCATCAATAGTTATGTTATAGCTATCATTTCTTATTTCTTTATTCATTATTAGCCCTGCGGCAAATAATGAATCGTTAGAAAATTCTTTTGACATTGAATTACCATTTGTTTTTGTTTGATTGAACAGTTGTTTGATTATTTCTATTTTCTTTATCTTTTTGCTGTTTTGTCTTAAGGAAAGTATTTTTAATGATTTTTCATACCTGCTTCTAAATAATGATGTATAGCCTTCTACCCCTTCTCCGCTATTAATTTTATCATTTGAATCATAAACAATTTTAAAGCCCTCATCCGTATTTTCCTTATGTTTATTTATGCTGTCTCTTTTAATCGATAGAATGTTTCCGGTTGTTTTTTTTATTTCCCTATCTTCATTGTATAGATAATTATCCGCTATTGCAGATACCGGTGTACTGGGGGGAACAGTTAATCCATTCCTATTATTATCCCTATTATCTTCTTTAGGTGTTTTGTATGTTGAAAATTTTATATAGTTTTTTATGTCGTCTGATATTATAACCGTGGATTTTTCCTTTTTTTCCTTTTTATTCTTAAGGATGTCTTCCATAACTTGGAAAAAGTCTTCATGAATATTTTCTATTAAATCCAATGCCTCAGGATGGATTTGAAAGCCTTTACTTGTAACAAGGGAAATTATTTTGTATAAATCGTTATTAACCGTCACTATCCAATTATACTTTTGAAGGATATTTTTTAAGTCTTTATAATGACAAATTTTTATATCGATATAAAAATATCATGTTTGGATGCTGTTTAACTTTAAAAAAAGGCTGTTTTTTTTCTTTATGGCTATGTTATTATTTTTGGGTCTTTTTCAGTTGGGATTCTCAATCAAACTAGATAAATCATTTTCTGAAGAATTGTCAAAAAATTTTAAGAATCAAATACAGGGCATTGATGAAATTGGCATCTTCTTGAATAATTATAAAATAGCCTTGGTTATGTTTATTCCTGTAATAGGTATTGTTGTAGGAAGCTTTTCTGCATTTTCTACTGGATTGATTTTCAACTCAATAGTGAATTTATCCAATGTCAATTTTGCCAATCCCCTGATAGTTTTTCTAACCCCATTTGGAATTTTGGAATTAGTGTCATATGGTTTAGCAATCTCTAGGGGAGGTATTTTTTTATTTGAAATTTTAAAAAAGAGCATATCAAAAAAATCCATACTGTATTTATTTGTTGAAATTGGCTTGGTTTCCATCATGTTGTTTGTTGGTGCATTGATTGAGTGGAGTATGATAGAAAATATTCCAAATGAATTGTTATGAATGTTTATATCGTTGTTATAAAATGCCATAGTGTTTAAATAGTTTTAGTGAAGAGTTTACCACAGTGAATTAGATGCCAGTTGCAATTCTTCCGGATGTTAGTGAACAACATTGTATTGGATGTGCTTTATGTGTAGAAATTTGTACAGCTCTTGGTCCAGATGTTTTGAGAGTAAAACCTGTTGAAGGCTGGAAAAGAGGTAAAGCATTTGTCTTTTATCCAGAACGATGTATTTCTGATGGTGCATGTATTGGTGTTTGTCCAACAAAAGCAATTTTCTGGATGAGACCAATGGAGTATACTCCAGGACAACCAATCCCATTAAAGAAAAACGCCATATTTACAAAAGGCTGGGAAGAGGGCTAAGCTCCCATCCATATATTTTTTTATTTTTTAAGTATATTTCCAGTTTTAGATACATATCATCATCAATATTTCATAGATTATTAGAATTTAAATAACAATTCAAATTATTGATTAATTTGGATTTGACAAAAAAGCTATTTGTTGTGGGTGTGGGTCCAGGTTCGATGAAATACCTTACAGAATACTCAAAAGAAGCAATCAAAAGCTCTAATTTTATTGTAGGGTACAAGTACACCTTATCTACAATTGATCATATTATCGATAGGTCTGTACAGGGTGTTTTTGAAATAACAATGAAAAATCAGGAGGGGGTATACCAACATGTATTTAATGATTTGATGAAAGACAACGATCGGTGCACTGTTCCCTTTACTGGTGATGTAAACTTTTCTGAATCAGAAGTGGTGGATAGGCTGTTGGAAATTTTTGGGGATGATAATGTGGAGGTAATTCCGGGAATTAGTTCCATACAAATTGCCTCTGCAAAATCTAGGGTACCGTTGGATAAGGCAACAATTATTACATTTCATATCACAGGGGATATAGAAGAAAAAAAACTAGAACTTGCAAAATCTGTAACAGATAACAAAAGCGTAATATTGGTGCCCCGGCCATGGCCATCTATTCCATCAAAGAATTTCATGCCTTCTGATATCTCTTTATTTTTAAAAAAAAATGGAATAGATACTTCGAAAATTGATGTTTGGGTATTTGAAAACCTAACCAATGATGAAAAGGAGACTGTATACAAAGGAAAGATGGATTCGTTGGAAAATAAGGATTTTAGCGATTTGTCTGTGATGGTGATAGATCAAAACATACGGCAAACTTACTTGGAGTTTTAGGGCACTTGATTGGTTATTAACTTTCAATGCAAATAATATATTAGAAGTAAATGTCTATATTATTTGATGAGCAAAAACGAAATTAGATATTGTATTGAATGCGGTTCAAAAATGTCTAAAACTATCAGACTGTGCCCAGCTTGTGGGGAATCTCAAATATAATATCTAAAACACAAATTTTATTCGCATCTAAATTTTCATTTGATTTTATGTCCATTATTAATGATTTTTATTAAAATAGGTGTACTTTAATCAATGATTAAATGTGGTAAACAAAATAACCCTTCTTTTTCCTGTAATTATTTCTTCCATAATAATAGGGATTTTAGGATTAATGTTTGTTCCATCAGATATTAAAAATAGAAACCTTGATTTTTCGATAGGGACAATAAAGATTGATAATAAGATCATCAATGTTGAGATAGCCGATTCAGACGACGAAAGGCAGAGATGGTTAATGTTTAGGGAGGAAAACCAATCATCAAATCCGGGATTATTATTAGTTTATGACAAGCCTGATCTGTACGCTATGTGGTTATTAAACATCAGATATCCATTAGATTTACTGTGGTTTGATCAGCAGGGCAATCTCGTTTATACCGTGAGAGGCGCACAACCTTGTGACAATGTCCTGGATTTCTCTACATGCACATTTAAAAATACAAAACCGTCAAAATTTGTTCTGGCTGCCCATTCGGGGTTTATCAATCAAAATGGCATAACCAATATATCAAAATTAGAGGTTCTTTCCATCTAGCTTCAAAATAATATTAAAAAATACCGCACACTGATGCTAAATGTATTTTTTGATTTGATTTATTTCATGAATTATCTCCTCAACAGAAGCTTCGTCTTCTAGGGTTGTTATGTCACCAATGGTTTCTTTGTTTACTATCGATCTTAACAGCCTTCTCATTATTTTACCACTTCGTGTTTTGGGTAATTTATTTACAAAATATATCTTTTCGGCAACAGCAATCGGTCCTATGGTATTTCTTATGTGTTCATTCATTTCCCTGTTCAATTGCTCGGAGGAAACAAACCCTGATTTGAGTACTAGAAATGCTATTATTGTTTCACCTTTTATTTCATCATTTTTACTGGTAACTGCAGCCTCTGCTACTGATTGATGAGATACAAAAGCACTTTCTATTTCTATTGTTCCTAACCTGTGTCCTGAAACCTTTAGGATGTCATCCGACCTTCCTAATATCCAGATATAGCCATCTTTATCGACGTACGCAAAATCTCCCGCGAAATAACGATTTGGTGCCTTTTCCCAATATGTCTTTTTATATCTTTCATCATCATTCCATAATGATAGCAACATTCCCGGCCATGGCTTTTTTATGGTTAAATAACCCTTTTTCCCACTTTCAACTTTTTCCCCGCCCTCGCCCACTATTTCTATTTCTATGCCTGGAAGCGAGAAGGTTCCTGATCCGGGTTTCATTTTGATATTCTCAATGCCACTACACATACTAACCATTATTCCACCGGTTTCAGTTTGCCACCATGTATCGACAATTGGACAATTTTGTTTCCCGATTACATTATAATACCATAGCCAAACCTCTGGATTTATTGGCTCTCCAACCGTACCCAATAAACGCAAAGTAGACAGGTTAAAAGAATTGGGTATATCATCGCCGTGCCTCATGTATGCCCTTAACGCTGTTGGTGTTGTATAAAGGATAGTGGCTCCATATTTTTCCACAATGTCCCAATACCTTCCCTGGTCTGGAAAGTCAGGCGCTCCTTCATACATTATCTCTGTAACCCCATGCATTAACGGTGCATAAACAACATAACTATGTCCCGTTACCCATCCTATGTCAGCTGTACAAAAGAAAATATCTGTAGCTACAAAATTAAAAACCCACTTAGCCGAGTTATATAAATGCGTTAAATAGCCTCCTGTTCCGTGAACAACCCCCTTTGGTTTCCCTGTAGTTCCTGAGGTATACAATATGAATAACGGATCAGAACTGTCCATCCATTCTGATTCGCATAAATTGGATTCCTGATTGATTATATCCTCAAACCAAAGATCTCCCTCACCCATTGCTATTTCCTTATTTGTTCTCCTGACCACAATCACTTTTTCAACATGTGGACTTTTCTTTACCGCATCATCTGTTATGTCCTTTAATGGAATTGTCTTTCCTCTTCTGTAACCGCCATCAGCTGTTATAATTATTCTGGATTTAGAATCGTTTGCCCTATCAGCTATTGATTGAGAACTAAATCCTGAAAAAACTACCGAATGAATAGCCCCTATTCTTGCGCAAGCAAGCATTGAGATAGGCAATTCTGGTATCATTGGAAGGTAAATTGTGACTCGATCTCCTTTTTTTATTCCGAGTTTTTTTAAAGCATTAGCTAATTGATTTACCTTGCAATATACCTGATTGTAAGTTAAAGTGGTTGATTCTCCATTTTCTCCCTCCCAAATAATGGCTGCCTTGTTTTTTATTTCCGATTCTATATGCTTATCAAGGCAATTGTGTGCGGCATTTATTTTACCGCCCTGAAACCATTTTGCAAAAGGAGGATTCCAGTCGACTGTTTTATCCCATTGCTTAAACCATACCAAATTCTTTGCACATTCTGACCAGAATTGGTCCGGATTGTCTGCTGCCTTGTTTTTTATTTTTTTTATTTTTTTGCCTTCAAGTGAAATATTATTGGTATTATCGTTATTTTCTAGTTTTGAACCGTTAGCCATTAAAACTGAAATGAAATCTGTTTACTTAAATGCTTTTTTTAATCTATATAATAAATCTATAGATTAATCTTATATGTAATTGTAGCAATAAATTAAAATAAATAAAGTGAACGAAAATAAATGTGAAGTATAGAAGTAGAACAGAAATAGTAGCAATGATCCTTGATGCAGCAAATGGCGGTGCTACAAAGACAAAAATTATGTATAAGGCATTCTTAAGCTATGCGCAGTTACGTGAATATTTATCGGTATTAATTGAAAATAATTTAGTTGAATATATTGAAGGCTTACAGACATACAAAACAACAGGAAAAGGGTTAAACTTTCTGAAAATGCATAATGAAATAGGCGAACTTTTAAATACACAAAAACAGGAATAATACCTTTTATTTTTTTATGTTTGAAACTTGATATAAAATCATTTAAACATAAAAAATTAAGTTATGGCAATTTCTGATAGGCAACCACAGCACAGCGCCATAAAACAAAAAAAAATAAAAAAAACTAGAACTTAAAATGTGAACCAGTACATTACTCTTTCTGTTGTTTTTTGTTTTGCCAACACTCTAATTAGCAGACGTAATTATTTGGCTTATCTCGTTACGCTCATTCTCATTCTCATTCTCATTCTCAATGGTGTTTGAAATGCCGGGGACAGAATCCTCCAATTCCTTTTTGATTCCTTCCTTATCCTCCTCCTCATGTAATCCTTGATTGTTAGTGTTAACGCTGTTGTTATCCAACTCCTCCTCATTTATTTGGTTTATTTGGCTTTTTTCCAATGTTTCTTTATCCTCGTTGTGAATGTTCATGGTGTTTTCAGATGCCTCATTAGTTGAAGATACCACTGAGTTATCTACGGTTTGTTGAGTTAGCTTGTTAATTATATTTTTGATTTCTGAATTTTCTAGATTTATGTGCTCTATTAATTCGCTAGTATGCAGGTTAATTTGTTGATAAATGTCCTCTGTTATTTCGTTGCTTTTATATTGCAATTTTGCGTCAAATAGCACTGATTTTATTCTTTTTGATTCTATGTCCAATTCTGATATTCTTTCATGGAGCCTGTCAATTATTTCCTTGGTGTTTTCACCCAATTTGTCCAGTCTTTTTTCATATTTTAAATAGACCAATTCTGCATCGTCTTTCATACTGTCATTTTCAGAAACAATTTCCTGTAATGCCTTTATTCTTTTTAATGTAAGAGATTTTTCACGTAATAGTTTTTGAGCATCAAGCCTCCATCTCGGAATAAAAATAACATAATCTCCTTGAACCAAAAGCTGCTCATATGGTAAATTTTTTATACCCACAGAGCCACAATCTACACTAACTGATTCTATAGATCCTTCAATATCTGTTATTATGCCTATAACCTTTCCTATGTATGTTCCATACATGTCTTTAACTTTTTTACCCACAAATTCGAGCTTCAATTCGCTCATGGTTTTTCATTTAAGAGTTGGTATAATGCTCACTGTGTGAAAATATGTTAATTAATTTATAATAATTATTTAACAACATTATTGTAGTAAATGATAATAAAGTAAATTGTGCGATATGGAGAATATGTACCAAGAAAATTTTACCTTAGATGAAAAACAAAAACTTGAATCTCATTTTTCCAATTCTGATAAAGCAGTATTTGTAATTATTACTTCAAATCAGGTTGACCGTGGAGCACTAATGTCTAGGTACTCTAGAACCGATAAAACAATGCGCCGTGTTTTTATAGACGAATTTTTATCTAATCCTAATAGAGGAACGGAGTTCTATAGCAAAGTCCTATTGGAGTATGGCGATGATTCTGTTGCTGAACTTGGAACAGCGCAATGCGCTATAGAGTGGATTTCTAATATATCTGCCCAAAAAATTGAGGATCATCGAATTGGTTTGTCGTTTTTAGAAAAGTCCTCTCGTTATGTAGCTTTTGACAAAAAGGTCAATGGAGTATATAAATATTACAGAGACAAAAAAATTTTGTCTTCTTCCTATGCTGATAACTTTATACGGTCGTGCGATTTATCGTTTGAAACCTACTCTAAAAATAACATACCTATGCAAAGTTACCTTAAGGAGAAAATTCCTATCGATGATCTATATTTTTATAATTCTACCGATAAAAATGAAAGTCCTTTTAGTCATTTAAACAATTCAGATGACATCGAGAACGCAAAAAAAATATACAATTCAACAATTAAGTCAAAGGCATTAGACATATTGAGAAATCTTCTTCCCTCTTCAACCCTTACGAACCTTGCAATCACTGGAAATGGAAGGGCATTTGAGTATCTTTTATTTAATGCTCTTTATTCGGATTTGGGTGAAATCCAGGAAATAGGTAATCAGTTGTATGGTGAATTGGGAAAATACATTGAGCCGTTTATCAAACGCTCAAAAGACAAGTACAGTATCTTGTATAACGATTATTTGACAAAGACCCGGGATTCAATACACCAAATATTAGAATCGGATTTACAAGCATATGGTGAAAATAATCCCAATCCCAATTCAAATTCAAATAACTCTGCAAACGTTAAACTGCTCTCCTACACTCCAAACCGTGAAGCTGAGATAAAATTGGTTTCATCGATATTGTTTGAGTACGGAAAAGATCAATCGCAGGATAATTTGTTAAATTACTCTCATTCGCTAACTGATGACAAAAGACGGGAAATCATCAGACTTTACACTCATTTTAGACAAAATAGGCGACATAGGCCCGGGCGAGCTTTTGAGGTAATCGATTATTCATTTGAATTGGTGACAAACTATGGAATGTTTAGAGATCTCCACAGGCACAGGCTGCTAACAATGAACAGACAATTGCTATCTACAAAATATGGATATGACACTCCGCGTGAAATAACTGAATTGGGAATTGAAAAGGATTACAATGATTGCATGTATCTTTGTAATGAGTCCTATAATCTAATCTCGCCAAGCATGCCCAGTGAAGCGCAATATGTAGTAAATTTTGCTTATAGGTATCCGTATTTTATAAAGATGAATCTTCGTGAAGCGTGCCATATGATTGAGCTTCGAACAACTCCCCAGGGTCACATTGATTATAGGAATATTTGTCAACAGATGTATTCATTGATAAAACAGGTCAATCCTGTTATAGCAGAGGGAATAAAGTTTGTTGATATGAATAGTTATGATTTGGAAAGGTTTAAATCTGAAAAAAATACTGCAATGAAGAAATCCAGGTTAAACTTTGAGCCTGATAAAATAAATTAACTTTATTCATCCATTCATCAAAACCATTCATCAAAACCATTTATCAAGGGATTGGCTTTTTTTGAGGATGTGTTTATCAAGCTTTTCTATGTAGTTATTTACCCTCTCGTGGGAAAAGTTTTTTTCATCACAAAGAAATTTTATGGTTTTCTCTCTGTCGAGTTCTTTAAATTGAAGGTTTAAATTCTCTATATCTATAACCTCTGGACTCAAAAAAATTTCCCTTATTTCCTTATATGGTGTATCTGAAAGTTCACCTTTTATTTTGTCGATATCCTCCAGTTTTTTATATTTTTGGATTAGTTTTAGGGCATTTTTGGGGCCAATGCCGCTAAAGCCATTTGGGTTAAAATCTGTTCCAATCAAAATGCCCAAGTCAATTAACTGCTCATGGGTTAAATTGTTATTTTTTAATACCACGTCGTATTCTATCAATTCTGGCTCTATGTCAATGTAGACATTTCTGTTGGGGATTTTTCTTTTTCCACTAACCGTTAAATTTCTTATTAGTCTTTTTGCACCAAATAAAATAGAGTCATAATCCTGACTAACACAAGAGTATGCTACTCCCTGTTTTGAAAGATATGCGGCTGTGGACTCCCCTTCCGAAGGCGCAGTAATATGTGGGATTCCCATTAATGATAAAATGTTTTTTGACTCTTCAATCATGTTTGAGGTAAGTATGGAGGTTCCTTGGCTGAATTTTTTTGCATCATCCATTCTTCCCTCCTGTAAAGCTAATTTGTATTTTTCAGTTGCATCTTGCTTAACTTTTCTTCTTCTCTCAATCTCACCTGTTTTTAATTTATGAGGGCGTCCGTCGAAAATATAGATTAACTGAATCCCGTCACACATTAAATTTATATTCCTATAAAAAAGGCCACTAAGATGGCTTGTTGGGTCTCCCTTGCTATTTGTCAATAGTTCTCCTGTAGGTCCCCTAATTGTTGCTAAAAACTGGTAAATCACATTAAAAGCGTCAATTGATACTACCTTTCTATTTAAATCTGAAATTTTAATAGGATTTGAAGTAATTAATGGTTTTAGATTTAATCCCATTTTAATTCAAGTACAACCAAATGATTTTTAAATTTTTGAGATGTTGTGTGGGTATTTATTGAATTGAACAATGTTTTAGATTGATATAGATTGATGGATATAGATTGATGGATATAGATTGATGGATATAGATTGATGGATATAGATTGATGGATATAGATTGATGGATATAGATTGATGGATATAGATTGATGGATATAGATTGATGGATAATTATCCTAAAGTGTTTTCGCAAACCGGTAATCTTGTTATAGTATCTGCCTAGGCTCCTTTGTTTTTAAATCTATAATTTTGCTGAAATCCCTCCATCTATATTCATAATTGTACCAGTTACCCACTTGGATTCGTCTGAAGCTAAAAATAAAATGGCGTTTGTAACGTCATCTGGCTCACCAATTCTTCTCAAGGGAAATGAGTTTTCCAAAACTTTTTTTGCGTTCTCATCCTGTAAATACGGCTCCAAAATTGGGCTTCGAATTGTTGATGGTGCAACGCAATTGCATCTTATGTTATATTGGCCATATTCCACTGCAATGCTTTTTGTTAGCATTATGATGCCTGCTTTCGTAACACCATACACTGAGAATGGGACTTTGGGTATTGCCCTTATTCCCAACAATGATGAGATGTTTATTATGTTTCCATAGTTCTGCTCTATCATAATTGGAATTACGGCTTTGATGGGTTGAAAAGTGCCCTTTAAATTTACATTTATTAGGCTTGTCCATTGGTCTTCTGTCATTAAGTGAAAGGGTACAGGATCGTTAATTATGGCTGCACAGTTTATCAGAATGTCTATCTTGTCGAATGTGGATATTGTTTGCTCTAAAACATTCAATACTTCGGATTCATGGGCCACATCTGATGTTATAGCCAAAATGTTGTTATTGTTGTTATCAAGCTCATCTAAAGTCCTTTTTAACTTATTTTTGTCGCGTGCTACCAATACAACTTTACTACCTTCATCAAGTAACCTTTTTGCCGTGGATTTTCCTATCCCACCACTGGCACCTGTAATAATGGATACCTTTCCCTTTAATTTCATGTATTTTTTTCATTTTGATTGATTAAAAGTCTTTTTATTTTTTTTTAATTTAGAAAATTTTTTAAATTAGCCTATAAAGCATCAAAAACCATATTACAATGTCCCACATGCTTTTTTAGTGAATTCATTTGCTGCCAACATGGGGATAATTATACCAAATGTAGAGTCAACAGATGGAAAAAATATGCTGTAACCTTTTAATGTGCAGGAGAACACTGGCAAGTCAAAACCTGTTAGGATGCCGTCATGTTGCATCAACATAGCTCTTTCTAATCTGTAGGTTTGAAAAGAGGTTATCTACGGTTTTATAATTGTTATATTAGCCAACATAATTGTATAGACATGAAGAATATAAGTATCCATATGGGCAATCATGTTCCATATGGAACTTCAACATCTTCTTAGTGCATTGATGGGTCACCATATTAATTTTGCTGTGGATGCATACTACAGCTTCTGCAGATGTGGATCAAAAAAAAGGAAAATTCACTGTTACGGCTTATAATGGGTTTGGCAGGGTTGTTTTGGAGGTTATAGGCTACTTAGAACTCCATGTGTAAAAAAAGTCAAACTGTTTTTGCATTATAGTGCCAGTACACTTAATAGGAAAAAATGTGTTAAACATATATGGGTATAGACATTCCATATGGAGTATATGAATACCTGTTTAAATTGGCCTTAACCATTGTTGACTCGCATAAGGCTAGTGAAAGTGTAATGTCCATACTGTCACACTTTATTTTGAAAAAGTATCTATCTGCATATCAAATATCCAAAAAAGAGAAATCCATAAACCATACACATGATTATAAAATTACCAATGCAAAGGTCAAAAAAGTTTTAGATCTGGGCCTGATAGAAAGAGTGAAAGATACCTCGCATATCTCAGAAATTGAGTTAGTACGTAATCCAAAATACTATAAATTAACCGAACAGGGACTATTTACCTTGTATATAAAACACAAAACATACCGTCCGCATTATTTTGTTGTTGACAAAAAAGGAGAAAAAAGGTTCCAAGTAATTGCTTTGTCCAGGAACTCCTTATTAAGATATGGTGAATATGATTTTTATAGATTCTTTTTGTATCCTTGGATGGATAAAAAAACGATTGCTAATTCTAGCCCCCAATTTGCAAAAAAGGTGCATGATTTATTGAGTGATATCGGCCAGTATGTGGAGAAATGCCTCTTATCTTCACTGTATGGGTCTTTGCTTTCTTTAATGTTTAAAAAATACGATGATTACCAGAAGGGAATAGATGCCAATGGCATTAATCATGTTGAATCTTTATTTAAAAAATTGGATTACTCAAAAGTTACAGACAACAAAAGCGCAACACCACCAGGTAATAATGAAGATGGAATAATACCCTTATCGTATCTTGACCCTAATGAAAATAAAATATATAATGAAATAGCAGTAAGCCGTTACAAACTATTAGCTTCTCTAAACCTTAAATCAATGTATTACAGGGCTGTTTTTTCATTAGTAAGTGGAGACATAAAAGATGAGGATAAGAGAATACTCAAACAGGATTTAAAATTCAAAAAGATGTTGACTGAATTAAATAGCCAATTTCAGAATAACTGTGATTTGTTATATAAATAACAAATCCGATGAAATTATATTATATAATTAAATTTTTATTCTAAAACAAAATTAAAATAATTACAATTGTTTTTAGGATACTACTCTTTTATCAGTAGCTCAAATCAATGAAAAATTTTTTTTAATGGCAGTTGTATAAATTATAAGCATAGCATATTGTATTAGAGAATTTGAAAATAGGTTAAATACCTTAATATTATTTTTAAACCAATGGGTATAAAATGTCCTAACTGTTCTGATGAAATGATTTTAACCGATAGATATGGTGTTGAGATAGATCACTGCCCACGATGCAAAGGTGTGTGGCTTGACAGGGGAGAGCTAGAAAAGGTAGCAAATATGCAGAATAAGTACGATGATGATCATTACAATAAGTATCATTTTGGCAAGGAGCGTGACTATGATGATGATGATGATTATTACTCTAGAAGAAAACACAAAAAAAGAGGATTTCTTGAGGATATGTTTGATTTTGGTTAATTAAGTAGGGGATAGTCTTCACCAACTATTATTGTTTTTTTTTTGAGATAAGTTTTTTTTGTTTATTCTTATATCCTGTAATTTTCATCTATATTGGTTATTTGCTATGATGCCATTAAAAAGGTGAGAAGACTAATTGCTTTTGACAAAGCAAAAAATTGCTTATTAATTATTTTCAATGTAAATATCGTTTCAATATTGTAAAGAGTATCATAGTTATACCAAATGTTTTAGATCAATATCAACTAAAGATTAATCTACCAAATGGATGTTGATAAATGATATTAAGTGTTGTATCACCTGAAGAATACCGAAGCTTCAAATGTTAATTTATGGCAACTTAATACATTGCTCAGACAACACAATATACCAAAATTCTTTATAGATATACTATTGATCGATAATTGAGTGGTTATAAAGTGTATCCCGAAAAAGCAGTTCATAATCAAGAATCAATCTTACAGATGTAAGCAAAATTTCTTTTGTCATTCGCAATTATTTTGTATTGTTCACAGATGAATATTTCTAATTTGTATTTTGATATTTGCTTCTTTTCTAACGCGTCTATGTAGGGATGATTATGAATTGTGGGTATAATAAAGAGGTCTCCTTGTATATCCTCTATTAAAGTCAATTTGCTATTATTATAAGTCATGAAATCAGGAATATATTATGCATTTGTATTTTAGATATAATGCTGTTATTATGTGATTTTTACTATTTCCATTTTATATATTCTGTCAATATATATAGATAGTCGTTCAGGTTGATTTGCAACCAAAAGACTACGGATATTTGATAAAGGTTCGATGTGGTGTGTTTATGGAAACGTGTTGTTAACATATTATATCCTTCTATCATTTAGATGAATGAACGATGAAATTACTATGACAATAACATTTGCAGATGAAATGAAACAATACTCGATTAAAAAGTGGCAAAAAATACTAAGCCATAAATTCGTAACAGAGATTTCCAAAAATATTTTGCCTATGAACAAATTTTTATTTTATTTAGAGCAGGACAATTATTTTCTTCAAGTATTTTCAGGTTTTTTGCAATCAGCAAAACAAAAAACTACTGATATCCAAATGAAAGAATGGCTAGACAGTCTTTATATCAGTACGGTTGATTTTGAAATGGGAATGCAAAAACAGTTGCTTGAAACAATTTCTAGTGTTTCTAGTAATTCCTATATTACTACACAAAATATTTCTCCAAGTAACACCACATTGGAATACACTCGTTTTCTAATGCAAATATCCTATAATGGCAATATTAATGAAATCGTATCATCCATGGCTCCATGCCCATGGACATACCTTGAGATAGCGCAACTATTGTCAAAACACCATATCGACAACGAGGTTTACAGGAATTGGGTAAAATTCTATTGCTCAAATGAATCGCAAAAGCAAGTAGAAAAGTTAAAACAGGTTTTAGACACATTAGGTGAAAATGAAAATCAAGATGAAAAATCTAAAGAGGGAATGAAAAATCATTTTGCTTTTGCGTGTAATTATGAATACCGCTTCTGGGATATGGCATATAATTTAGGTAAGCCATGAATGAGAATTTCTTTTTTTTATGTATATAATTAATCTAACTTTGAACATATAAAAATTGCCCCCATGGCCTCCGTGCTCCCAAAAAAGAAACATCATATTATTATAATGTAATATCTGAAGTCTTGGAAGCAGCACGGAGGTGCCATTATTTTATTTTATGGTTTTTGATACTACAACACTTTTAAATTTATATTCTTCTCTTCTTTAGCCTTTTTTATGATAATAGAATGTGCAGATTGTGGTTGTAATCCTCAAGATTGTAAAAATGGAAAATGCCCTGAATGCACGTCAGATGTTTGTTGTTGTTTATACACCCATTCTTAAACATCCAATAAATAACACCTATAGAGTAGACAGAACAAAATTTTATGATAAAACATACAACCTATTATAAACAGATCAATTTACCTCCGAACCCTCCGTGACCCCAGAGATTAAGTGTTACGTGATTAATCATCAAATTATAAATATTTAGAAATAAAATACCGCCAAAAACAAATCATTTAACTTATATTAGTATCGTATAGTCGAAGGCTTGGAACCGCCAGAGGCAATACCATCTTTAGCACATTAATTGAAAAATAATGTTTTTATATATTATGTAACCAAATGTAGTATTCTTAAATATGCTTCAATTTATAATGCTACATTATGATGTTTAGACACTACCAAATACTTGTTGCCCTCAAAACCATCCAATAGTGACATTGGCAAAGTAATGTTTAATATTACAGAATTATCATTTTAATACCTATGTATATTTCCAATTGATGTAACAACACCATTTTCATTGTTACTCATAATAATTATTATTAGTTATTGATGCTTAATCAGTATAACAAATACATAATTGAAATATTTAATAAATAACAATATTGTTTAATTCCATATTATACTAACTGAATCTAAAAGCAACTTAGTCATTAGTATTTAGTTACATTGGATATTTAAAAAATGCAAAACGTACATATCAAATAGATTATTTTGTTCAATGTTTACTATTAGTAATAAATAAAAACCTATGGTTGCAAATCTGAATCATGTTTTATTGCATGTTTTAACAATAATATTGACTATCAGATAACCAAATATATGATTGACAAGGAAGAAGAGATAAACGAATATTCTGATTCCTCAAAAGAATGGTCCGATGCGGAATATGCTTTAAATTATTTGGAAATAGCCGATCAAATTCCATACAAAAAGGATGGAGAAATGGTTTTGCTTGATCACATTCCTAAAACCGTAAAAAGAGTACTCGACCTTGGAACAGGTGATGGCAGATTGATTAATCTATTAAGTACAAATATATCATCATTACAGGAAGTCGTAGGATTGGATATCTCTCCGACAATGCTTAATATGGCCAGAGATTATTTCAAAAACGATAATTCGGTTAAGATTATTACGCATGACCTTTCATATCCACTTCCAAAGGATTTAGGACAGTTTGATGCGATAGTCTCTGGATTTGCAATACATCATTTAACTCATGAAAGAAAACGGGTGCTCTATAAAGAGATATTTGATATGATGAAACCCGGGGGAATATTTTGTAATTATGATCACGTGGCCTCATCTACTCCAAGGTTACATCAACAATTTTTAACAAGAACTGCAGTCAAGAGGGAGGATAAATCCAATAAACTTCTGAATACTGAAGTTCAATTAGAATGGTTAAGAGAGATTGGTTTTATAGATGTTGATTGTTATTGGAAATGGCTTGAGTATGCTTTGATGATTGGTGTTAAATCCGGGGATATTGTGACTTAGATTCGCCTCTAGAAAAGAAAATGCAGCACAGACAACCACTTTCAATACATGACCTAGTGGATAATGACACCTATTACAGTAGATTGGGTCACATCAGATCCATAGAGCGTTCCCTTAGTGCCAGATACATGGGAAAAGTCAGGATTCGGTATCAAGAAATAAAGTTACACTCTCTGATGCTTAATACAATTGTAGATTAGACAGGTAACGCATTGGTCCAAGTAGCTTATTGATGTGCATAATAAACTATCTTTGGAAAATCAATTAGGTGGACAGAGGCAACCACCTATTATTGAGAATAAACATCTGTTTTTGGATGAA
>JACDHC010000137.1 GCA_013821245.1 Candidatus Nitrosopumilus sp. | reverse complement strand
GCATTGTCTTGGTCTTCCACCTCTATTCCAGCGGCATTGTCTTGATCTTCCACCTCTATTCCAGCTGCCTCATCGTCTTGATCTTCCACCTCTATTCCAGCTGCCTCATCGTCTTGATCTTTTTCTATTGCAGTAGACGATTTTTCTAATTTTGTTATTTTTTTCTTACCTATGGCTGATGTGGATTCTACTACATCGTCTACTTTCTGTTGTTCGGGCATAATCCTTTACAATAGCGAATTATATTATAATAATCTTTATAATTATAAAAAGGGCTCTTCATATATGAACAACATTATAAATCAATTCATTGTTATTATTTTTGAGACAAGTTTTATAATACAATCGCATAAATTACAATAAAAAATTGCTTTAGATGGCTCCTCATATAGAATACACTCAATGTATTATTAATTATTACATGTTTTGATTTTAATTTTAATGTTACCAAATTTTATATCTAAATAGCACCATACATGATTTATTATTTTTTATATCGTTTTTTAGATCCATTATAATTTTATTTTAAACCAATTATTTTCAGTTGAAAAGAAAATATGGCAAAAAGGATCTCAAAAACATATGTATTAAAAAGTGTAATTTTTAGTGAAAGCACATGATAAAAAGTTCTAATAAAAAGCAACACCATCAACAATATCCTTTTGAAAGGTTTGCATCTATCAGGCGATATACTGGCTGTGATTTTCTCACAATAGACCCATCTTGGATGCTATACATTTCAGATACAAATGGACAATTTAACTTGTGGAGACAGCGCTCTGCTCTAAGTCCTGATGGTGAACAATATGCTCCTCACCAGTTAACACATTTTATTGATGAATCCGTTAGACATGTTTTTCCCTCCCCTGTAGACAACAGTGTGATTTTTTTTGCAGATACTCAAGGAAATGAAAATTTTCAAGTATACAAAATAGACAACATATTTAATTCTTGGCCTGAGCAAATAACTTTTGATTCAACAATAAGGCATGAATGGGGACAGGAATGTTATAGTCATGACGGTAAGTACATTGTGTATGGATCAAATGAGGGAAATCCATCCAACATGCTTGTTTATTTAAGGAATCCGAATAGCGAAAGCAATGATAGTTTTTGTGTCACCAATAAAGACGGCTGGTTTATTCCAGGGTATTGGTCCCCGGATAATAAAAAAATAAACTGTTCCCAATTAGTTACTCTAACGGATTATACAACATGGATTTTAGATGTTGAAAGCAGGGAAATGAGAAACATTGATTTAGGAAACACAGAGAAAAGCCGTTTTATTGTAGGCCCATGGTCTGCTGATGGAAGTGGTTTTTATGTAATATCGGACTTGGCGAGGGAATTCACAGGTGTTGCGTTTTACAGTCTTGATAAATCAAAACTTGAATGGATTCTAACGCCTCAACATGATATAGAGATGTTAGATGTCAGTTCAGATGGATCAATTATCACTTGGACTGAGAATGTAGAATGATATAGCAGATTGTTCACTAAAAATTTGATTGATGGTGAAATAAAAGAAATTGGTTCAGACGATATTTCACCAAATGGTGTTATTGAGAAAATTAAGTTATCTCCAGACGGAAGGAGAATTGGAGTCATGATCGATAGCCCAACATCGCCAACCAATATTTTTGTAATAGATATAAATAAGGAAAATAGCAGTAGATATGGGCAAATTACAACTTCCCTACTAGGCAACCTTCCTGATTACATGCTAATCAAACCGGAAATAATAAAATACAGGAGCTTTGATGGTTTAGAGATTTCTGCATTTTTGTATAAACCTCAAAACAATATCGATAATACAAACACCGAGGAAAACATCGAAAGTTATCTTTCACATGCCACAGATACAATAGATCGCAAAAATAACGAGAGTAAAAGGATAAGTCCAACAGTCAATCAAAAATATGGTGCGATATTGTCAATTCATGGCGGCCCAACAGCTCAAGAGAGACCATATTATGATTATTCAGGACTTTACCAGTATCTAGCGCATAATGGACTGGCAGTCATAGCTCCAAATTACAGGGGCAGTACCGGTTATGGCAAAAGCTTTGAGAAAAAGATTTACCATGACTGGGGCGGCAATGAGCTTAAGGATTTAGAATACGCGATAAAATGGCTTTTATCCACAAGCTGGGTTGATGCCAAAAGAATTGGAGTTTTTGGGGCAAGTTTTGGAGGGTTTGCAACCTTAAGTTGCATCACCCGACTACCAGATTACCATTGGAAAGCCGC
Organism: Candidatus Nitrosopumilus sp.; assembly: GCA_013821245.1. Taxonomy (GTDB): domain Archaea; phylum Thermoproteota; class Nitrososphaeria; order Nitrososphaerales; family Nitrososphaeraceae; genus Nitrosocosmicus. The sequence goes on along the minus strand of JACDHC010000137.1, from coordinate 3,421 downwards.
AGTAGATATCGTTGGCCCAAGCAATCTAGTCACATTTGTAAATACAATTCCAGAACACTGGAAAAAGTTTACTGGGGAATTAGTAGGGGACCCCGTAAAGGAAGAAAGTTTTCTTAGAGAGCGATCTCCAATTAATTATGTAAATGACATCAGTCCAATAACCAGTCTCCTAGTAATACAGGGTGCAAATGACCCAAGAGTGTCAAAAGACGAATCTGATCAAATAGTTAAAAGCCTGCAAGATAGAGAAATAGATGTAGATTACATGGTCTTTGAAGATGAAGGTCATGGTTTTACTAAGTACAGTAACCAAGTAAAAGCCATAAAGAAATCTGCAGAGTTTTTGGTAGAGCGGTTATCTCGATAAATATAATACACAAAATATTTTTTATAATTCAAATCAGAGTTTGCAAACTTCGGTTAAAAACAGATTTTATATTTTTTATTCGTCATATATGTTAAGAAACGCCATATGTTACTTTAATATTGAAACAATAACAACCTCATCATCATCGTCAACAATAACATTTAAAAAATAAAGAATATCAATAATTAAAAAAAGTATGCGAAGTCAACGGAATAGGTAGAGCAGCCTCATCGTTATTTTCATTATCATCGCCTTTGTTATCGGCTTTTTTGGCATAAACCACCATTGTAAGAACTTTATCTTTAACATTCAAGGAGTCTGGAATTTTAATTTCGAGATCTATGTTGTTATTATCTAAATCCCATTTCTTTGCCTCAATTATTTCGTAAGAACCTTCATCCTGTTGCAAGTATTTAACATATGATGGTAAAGGTTTAGACACTATAAGTTTAAGGTCTCCTAATTCATAATTGGTCTTGTTTTTGTTTTTCTCATACACTATTTTAGTTGGATGATCATCTAAAAAAAACGAAACATGATTTATCTGAAAGTTAATTTTGTTTTGTTCCATAATTTTAGCTTCAAGTTTTATATTATCATCATCTTTTTGAATTTGATAATCGGATTCCAGATACCGATTTTCAAAGTTTTGGACCATAGCAAAATAATATTTGTTGAAAGCAATACCTATGCTTACATGGGTATGAAATTTATTTAGAGTATTATTTCTATGTCCATCTTTACAGCATTTTTTGTCATCATATATCATCAAGTATTCCAGATTTTCAATCGCTTTGTATGGGTCTATAGGTGCACAATAGAATTTTTTGGCAATCGTACAGAATTCAGAAGATGTCAAATTATTTTTCGCATTATGCTTGTTGTTCTGATTGGTTAAATTTTTTGAATCAATATAGCTAATCTGTCCTAAATTTTGTTGTACATATCCTGTACCATTATATAAAGAATATAACATGTATGGTTTTAACCCATCTACAGTCAAATGTGAAATAAATTGTGTCCTCAACAACTCATTTGCTTGTACCTGAGCTGCAGTATTATTACTTTGAAAAACTGGAGCAAGTCCAAATTTTTTTCTATCATCATTGATTTTAGCTAAAGCAAAATCTTTCAATTGTTCTATATTTTTTTGGGAAACATCTGATGCATTTTTTTGGATATGCTCTAATGCATTTGATGAGGATGATAAAAAGTTAGCAAACAAACAAACCAATATAAAAAAACCAACACAGGTTAATTGGTATTTATTTAACACAGGAAACAACTTATTTTTATAAAATAATTATATCTGCATTTTGTTTTAATTCTAAGGAAGAATTACATGTTAAACTTGACACATAATTTAATTGGAATAATGTTTATTTCCTATTTTTATTAGGATCAATAATCAAGTCATATGTATTTTATTTTATTTGAGTTATCCATTTTCTAATTTTGAGTACAAGAAACTTGAGGATAAAATGTTTCGATTTATGTTTTTTCTTTTTGCAATGTGATTTTTATAAACAATCTAAAAATAAATGAAATGATATCAATATTGATTTTGTTGAGAAATTTTGTACCTGTTTTTTCTTGCGACTACTAAAGTAAGTAAGATAGAGGATAAAGATATCATTGCAGCTGTAAGAAAAATCATATTGTATGCTAAAGCTGACGGAAACATTCCAATAATACCCTTGACTGACGATTGAAAACTCTCCAGATATATGCCTGATATAGCAGGCCCTATTGACATTCCAATGAGAAACAATAACATGGTAATTCCTAATGCGGTTCCACTCAAATGCAACGGAGCAGATACCAATGCAATATTGAAGGCACCTATTTCTGCAAATGATAGTCCGATAGCGATGATGGAAAGATTTAGGGCTATTACAATTTCAGTAGAATGGTACATAAAAAGCAAAAAAAATCCAACAGTACTGATTATACTCCCAACAAGCGTTGGTCTTATATTACCTATTTTTGAAATCAGAAAACCCGACGATACCGATATTATCAAAGTTAGAATCATAAATGGGAGTTGCACCATGGCTGCATTAACTGGACCACCCCCAAAACCCAATGGTGATGGACTTTGTATCAGTATTGGTATTGATTGATATATAATAAAAATGGAAATTCCAATTGTCATTATCAAAACATTTGTTGGAAGCAAAATTACATCCTTTAACAATTGTAGATTAACCAAAGGTGATTTGGCCTTTTTTTGAATTGCAATAAATAAAGGTAGCAATGCAGCAGATAAAGCAAATAGTGAAATTGTTAACATCAAATTATCAATATTACTATTGATAGTCGCATTTTTAGAATCTGTGGCAACATCAGTAGTAGTAACAATATTTGGCAATAATGTTAATCCAACAAGAAATGAGGACACCATAAAAATTAAAGTCAATGTACCCTTAACATCAACACCATTTTCTATTCCAGAAGTTGATAATGTTTCCCCTCTAACGTGAATATATTTTATTATTATATATAGTAAAACACATGCAAATGGCAATATGGACAGAAAAGTCATGCGCCAACCATAATTTTCAATAACTGTTGCACCTAGTCCAAGTCCCACAACAGAACCCCCTGCAAACACTGCAGTAAATATGCCTTGCCCTATTGCAAGCTTATCTTCTGGAAATTTCTCTCTGATAATTCCAAAGGCTACAGGAAACATCGCAATCCCTATTCCCTGTATTATTCTTGAGATTACCATAAGTACAATATTTGTAGACAGGCCACCCAGCAATGTACCAATAGAGTAAACAACCATAATCACGATCAACACTTTTTTCTTTCCATGGATATCGGACAGTTTACCTACAATAGGAGTCATTACTGCCCCAGTAATCAAATATGCTGTGAGTATCCATGAAGATGTATTGTATGGAATTCTAAATTCATTTACCAGATCAGGGATCGCAGGCAGGAGCATTGTCTCTCCATACATGGTTATAAGCGCAATTGAGCTTAGAATCATCAATGAAATCCATGCTTCTATGTATATCATCTCAACCATGTTGCCTAGCAAATCGA
>JACDHC010000015.1 GCA_013821245.1 Candidatus Nitrosopumilus sp. | reverse complement strand
TAATTGGAATGGTAAACCTGTTACGATCCAAGATGTTTATGAAGCGGTTGGAACTTTTAACGCAGGAAAAATGAGCCTTGAACAGTTAACTAGCCTTGAGAATGTTGCATGTCCATCCGCAGGATCGTGTGCTGGTATGTACACGGCCAATACTATGGCATCAATCAGTGAAGCAATCGGTATGTCATTGCCCGGCAGTGCAACTCCAACTGCAGAGAGTGAAACAAGATATAAAATTTGTTATGATACTGGTAAATCTATAAATCATCTTATTGAGGGCAACATAAGACCACGCGATATCATGAAATATGAGTCATTTGAAAATGCCATTATTATAGCCAATGCTATAGGTGGCTCAACCAATGCTGTTTTACACCTTTTGGCATTGTCTAGGGAGGCAGGAGTCAAATTGGACATTAAAGATTTTGAAAAGATAAGAAAAAAAACACCTCATATTGCAAACATGCGACCCGGAGGCGAATACGTAATGTTAGATCTTGATAACATTGGGGGCATTCCTGTAGTATTGAAGGCCCTTCTTAACAAGGGAATAATTAATGGTGATGTATTAACGGTCACAGGAAATACATTAAAAGAAAACCTAAAGTCTTTTAACTTTACAAAATCAACAACATATGCCAAAAACCATGAAAATGAATACAATAAAATCCTCAAATCTGTAGAAAATCCAATTCATGACGAGGGAACATTAAAGATATTATTTGGTAATTTGGCTCCCGAGGGTGCTGTAGTTAAGATAGCCGGTTTAAAGTCTGATAAATTTGTGGGAAACGCTAGAGTTTTTGATTCTGAGGAATCAGCGTTTGAATCAATTTCAAATGGTGAGATTGTTGAAGGTGATGTTGTTGTAATACGATACGAAGGTCCAAAGGGTGGACCTGGAATGAGGGAGATGTTGGCTGTTACTGCGGCTATAGTTGGTCAAGGATTGGGGGAAAAGGTCGCTATGCTAACTGATGGACGTTTTTCGGGAGCCACAAGAGGTCTTATGATAGGACATGTCTCTCCAGAAGCCATGAGTGGTGGACCAATTTCATTAATAAAAAGTGGTGATAAGATAAAAATAGATTTAGTAGAAGGGACTGTAGACCTTAAGATATCGAACAAAGAATTTTCTAAAAGAATCAATAAATTAAAAACCATTAAAGTACGATACAGAACAGGTGCATTGTCTAAGTATGCCACATTAGTAAAGTCTGCATCCGAAGGGGCAATCACAATGCCCATCATGAAACAAATAAAAAAGAAGCCAAAAAACTAATTTTTGGTCTTTATTGAGTCTATCGTACCATACATGGGAAATTCATAAAAATGACTCGAAACTTCTTTATCTAAAAAGGTTATTTGAATAAATTCTAAATTATTAATGGCCAATAGTATATCTATTGGCTGCTTAGTTGTGTTATTTCCAGTAAAGAAATCTAATTTTCCATTTATCATTGCACTGTCATCTTTTCCCAAAAAAAGATTCTCCAATGTATTTAGATTGTCCATTGAATGCCAGTGGAATCCAGTTCCATTGGATGTGATCATGACAAATTTGGTGTTAAAGTCTGTAACGTTGCCATTTTCTACATCCATTTTCCAATTGCCCGAAACTAATATTATTTCATCTTTATTGCCTTTATTATCCGAGTCTGGCTGTATGGTCTCATTATTGATTGTAGGATTGCCATTATGAATGGATTCTACTATTATTCCAGAGAGCAATGAGACTAAATTATCCGATATGCTATCTGAGGGATTGGATTCTATGATTGTATTATTTTGTGAAATAGGCTTTGGAATGGGAAATAGTGTTTGTTGTTGTTGGAGCCATTTGGATTGAGGACCTGATGTTGTTTCATTATTACTTTTGTTGTTTGGAGTTATCATTAACTGGGTAAAGTCAGATATTTGTTTTTCCCCTGTGTTATTATAAACATTAGAATGGAAGGATGATAAATTCTGAAAGATAGTTGAAACTAATGCTCCTTCAATAGAAAAGGTATCATTAATATTTGATTTATAGTTTTCATAATTTTTGCCCACTGCTGAATTATCTTCATCTAATTGGTCTAATGTGCCATTAATTTGAATAATGTCTTTATAATTTACCGATAATGCTATTATAAAGATAAACAACAAGAATCCTAGCAGTATATATTTCAATAATTCACTTTTATATTAGATTAATTTTTTATAAAACCTTTTCTTTATTTAACGGTACATGGTTATATGTTTAAATTTCCAATGGTCTAATACTGAATATAGGCTGTAGATAGTGATGATTGGCAAATTGGATTTTTATCATTATTTTAGAAAATATCCAAAAAAGGAGTTTTCTAAGGAGGAGATTATCAACATCTTTTCGAAATCTACTGAAGATGAAGTTGAGATAGAGCATTTCCTATCGGAAATGGAAGTGGAATCTACATATTCTCATTCCAATCTATTTGTAACATGCAAAGCAGGGACGGTTTATTATAAATGGAATGAATCAGCTTGACATAATGTTAAACAGAGTAAGTTACTGTTAGTAGTTGTTATATTTAGATAGATAAATTAATGTTTATTTATGTTGATTGATGATTGTGTTAAATATTCAAAGACGGAAATTATTTTTTAAGTTACAAAACTATGCCCAATTATAATTAATATAACCAAATAGTAGGTTTGTCCATGTTGTGTTTAAGAAATTCTACAACAAGTGAGACATTATCATAGTTAATAATTTCTTCTAGATAACCTTCAGCTGAAAGGGTACTATTGTAATTTTTTTCTTTGCCTTTGTTATCTGATTTCTTCTTTGTTCTGATTAAAATATTGTAGACTCCAAGTATGTTTCGATTTATGTATATTTTTTCTTCACCTTTGGAATTCTCTATTCTGATTCCCTCATCAGAATCTAAATCTAAAAGCAGATTGTATAACTTGTCCATTCTGATTTTTTCATTGGGTGAGGCTATATTTAGCATGAAAAGCAGCTAAATAAATTCTTTATTTTAAAATTATACGCTATATTTCTATTGTTGATTTCAAAACGATCCAGTTAGTGTTGGAAAACTATTGAGATTGAAGGGACAATATATTTGAAGTTTATAGATTCTATTTCTATTAACCTATTTGTATTGTGACAGCAGTCCTAAAGAATATCGTTTGCAACCGGGAACACAGTTACGCTTGATTTTCCATAGGGATCACAATACAAATAGTACAATAATTTTGTAAATAAGATAATATAAATTAAATCAATAGACTTTATCTTTACACCAGTTTTTTTGTCTGTGCTCTAATAAAAAGGTGCCAAAGTTAAAAAAATCAGTAATTTGTAAATATAAGGCATATTTTTTATGGTTGACAATGGTTTTTTTTTGCTGTATATGGGGAAACTGTTGTTGATGAAAATGAAGGCATTGCCGTTTCTGAAAAATTTATAATCTATGCTAATGCAAAAGGTTAATTGCTAAAAATAATATTCAAAACCTTCTGATGAAGTCATATTAGAAGACTGTTGTTGTTGTTGTTGTTGTTGTTGTTGATTTTGCTTATTGACCTAAATTATTACTTATTGCTTAAGCATAGTGCCTACTAGGCTGTTTCAAATTTATAGGAAATTTTTTCCTTTGTTACGCCGATCCAGTTCAAAAGGATGTCTTTAACCTTGAGAAAAAGTCATTAAACTGATGGCCATATTTGAGTTTAATTGGTGACACATACTCCTATTATGTTGTAGATAATTTAGAATTATTTTTTGCATATTATATAAATTTAATGAATTACTCACTCATTTGGAGTTTTTACCGTTGTTTTAATAATTAGCTAAATATATAATCACTGGATTTTTATCTACATAAAATATTGAAACTAATAAAAAAGGGAAAGGTAAAAGATATCTATAAAACCGAGAAAGAAAACCTGATTTTTCATTTTACGGATCGAGTTTCTGCTTTTGATGTTATAATGGGTGATACAATACCGTATAAAGGCAAAGTGCTGTGTGATTTTGCTATCTTTTGGTTTAATTCCTTAAAAATAAAGAATCATTTTATAAAAAGAATTGACAAAGATAAGATTTTGATTAGGGAATTACCTGTATTTCCAATAGAATGCATAATCCGAGGATATGTTTACGGAAGCTTATATTCTCGAATCAAAACAGGAAATTATACCAATTTACCAAATGAATTAATTACTTGTATCAATAATAATGAATTTGTTATTGGCTCCAAGCTACCGCGCTTAATCTTTGACCCCACTACCAAATCCGATGAACATGATATTCCAATAACTGAAGAACAAGCCGTGGGTCATGGCTTGGTCAATGAAAATGAAATCAAAAAGATAAAATTTCATTCCCTTGACCTTTACAACCAGATGGATGAAATAACAAAACAATCTAATTTTATTCTAGCTGATGTAAAATTTGAGTTCGGAAAGGATCCTTTATCTAATGATATTGTGTTGGTAGATTCCCTTGGGCCTGATGAATATAGACTATGGGATTTGGATAAATATCGACCCGGAATACTACAAGACAGTTTTGATAAACAAATACTACGAGATTGGTTAGTCAAAACAGGATTTAAAAAAACTATTGATGACTATTCAAAACAATGTAAAAAGCCAACCCCGCCCCCTTTACCAACTAAAATTGTCAAAAAAATTTCTGATAGATATATAGAAGCATTCGAAAGAATTACAAACACAACTTTCAATAAAAATGATTATTAACTATAAACAAGATTTGTTTTTGTTATGTTGCTCACTCTACTTTTATTAGCATGATGCCTGTTTTTGATGAATCCTTTAGGGAGTCGACAATCACTCTTGGAATTTCAAAGGAGCTGAAATTACAATTTATTGAGAGAGTCCGATCACAGATAAAATTGCTCTTTCTCAAAACAATGTCCTCTTCATTAGTTAATAAGATCTTATTGCTTCCAAAACCCTTGATTATGAAATTATAAGGCTCCACTATTAGTTCTATTTCTATTAATGAATCCTTTTTCTTTATCCTATGTTTTATCCCTGAGTTTAGATCTTTACATGCTTTGTTTGCATTTATCCCTATTATGCAATCCCCATTTAGAGTCAAATCTTTATCTTTAGTTATTTCTATTGTTCTTGCATGCAAGGACTGTACATTTGGATGACCTTTAAAAATAACCTCATCTGATATCAAAAATCTCATTTACATAGTGTTTAGACAAATAAAAATATTTTTATTGTTTCACCATGGTTTTTATTTTAAATAAGGTAACTATAAATAAAGTTTTGAAAATAAAGTAGTTGATTTGTTACCAGCCGCAGCAGGTTATGATAGAGGAATTACAATTTTTTCTCCTGATGGCCGATTATATCAGGTAGAGTATGCAATTGAAACTGTTAGAAGAGGTACTTTAGCATTAGGAATAAAAAGTACAGGAGGTGTTATTTTGGCAGTTGAAGAAAAAACAAGAAAATTACAAGTATCAAATGTTACTCAAAAAATATTTCAGATTGATGATCACATTGGTCTTGCCGCAGCGGGTTATATCCCTGACGCACGTATGCAAGTTGATCATGCAAGATTTTTTGCTCAAAGTAACAGGTTAATTTATGATGAACCTGTTGATGTAGAAGGTGTAGCTAAAAATCTCGCAGATTTAGCACAACAGTATACACAATATGGTGGTGCTAGACCCTTTGGTGTCGCTATGATTATGGCGGGTGTGGATAAAAATGGTCTTGGTTTGTTTCTTACCGATCCCAGTGGTACCTACATTGGTTATGATGCAGTAGCAATTGGTGCTGGAAGTGAGCAGGTAACTGAATTTTTAGAAAAAAATTATCGGGATGATATGTCACTGGAAAAGGCTTGTATATTGGCTATAGAATCTATTTTTACTGTAAGTGAAGAAAAAACTGGCTCTAAGCATATAAGGTTGGCCGTAATTGATTCTAATACTAAAACACTAAAGATGCTTTCTGAAGAAGAAATTGAAAGGTACTCAAAAGAAGTTCAAGTTAAAGAGAACTCTTCTTAACTTTTAACCAAAGAATATTTAATTTTTATCAATCTATAATACAATTTAAATAATTCTATTGGAAATGAAATTCTAGTTTAAAATGTTTGCAGAAATAGGTACGCAAGCCCATAATATCAAAATTTCTGAATGGGTTCAAGGAATCCCTACCAATATTGATAAATTACGTGGTAATGTTGTTGTTTTAGAGGTATTTCAGGTAAATTGTCCAGGTTGTTTTTTATATGGACTGCCTCAATCAATCTCTCTTTATGAAAAGTTTAAAAATAAAGACGTAAGGGTGATTGGCCTTGCAACTGCTTTTGAAGATTATGATAAAAATACCTTGGACAATTTAAAGTTACTATTATCTGAAGGTAAAGTAATAGGAGAAACCTATAAAACATTGAGGCAGCATGGCAAATTGGTAAACGATGATAAGTTGTATTATAAAATTCCTTTCCCAGTAGCAATGGATAAGATAACGAAAATGCCTGAAAATATATCTGAAGATATGATTAAAGATTTCATTGAAACATACTTTTCAGATTACAAACCTTCTTCAGAAAAAGAAAAAGAGGAATTATTCTCAAGAGTTAGGAATTATCTTGGGAATAAAGAATATTCTGCGGAAACTTTTGAATTGTATAAACTTCGGGGAACTCCATCCTCAATTATCATTGACCAAGACGGTATATTACGATATAATTTCTTTGGATCCGAAGGCTATTTGGAAGGTGCTGTCAAAGAGCTTTTGGAAAACAGGTGATATCTTTTTCCGACTCAAAGATGACATTTGATGTAGCAGTTCCAGATTCTTTTTTATACGGAACTACGTCTGATATTGATAAAACTTTCAAAATTTTTCAGTTGGCCAGGTCGCTTTCCATTTTTAGGGTCGAAAATATATATATTTTTCATGATAAAATAATTAACCCTTCAAATGATGAAATTAGCTTTATGATTACGCTTTTGGAATATTTGGATACTCCCCAATATCTCAGAAAAAAAATATATCCAAAAATGGATATTTTGAAATATGCCGGTAAACTTCATCCAATACAATCTTACCATCATAAAGATAAGGTCTCATTAGAAAATATAAAAAATGGTGAATCTAGGATTGGGGTTTTAGAAAAAAAGGGTAATGCGTTTTTTGTAGATGTGGGATTAGATTCTTTGATCAAATATCAAGGAAAAATTAAGCAACAAGGCAAAAAACTCGATGTAAAATTGTTAAAGAAAAACAATCTGTTAACTGCACTAGATACAAACAGAGAAAATATAAATGAACTCTATTGGGGTTACAAAGTATATCATTATAACTTTATTTATGATATATTGAAAATTTATCCAAAATCTAGGATACTACTTACTTCAAGGTATTCGGAATTTTATAGAGTGAATTCCGATTTTTCAGAAAACCTAAAAAACTATGCACAAAACAAAGAGCCTGTACTAATCGTTTTTGGTTCACCAAAATTTGGTTTGAACGAAATTTTCAATAAAGAGAGGATTAATATGGCAAACTACCATTCATTTAATTTCTTTCCTCATCAAGGGACTCAGACTGTAAGATTGGAAGAGTCAATCTTTGGGGTATTGTCAATATTGAATATCTTTTTAAGAACTTGATGTAAATATTCGCATGAATAATTATCAGTTATAAACTTATTAATGGGATTTGGAAAAATTGTATATTTATGGGTCATAGAAAGTATAGCGCTCCAAGGAGAGGTAGTATTGCTTTTCGACCTAGGTCCAGAGCTAAAAGTTTAGAAGCTCGAATTAGGACATGGCCAGAAAATTACGATAAAGACAATACCGGACTTATTGGTTTTGCAGGATTTAAAGTAGGACAAATCCAAGTGATGACAATTGATGATAAGGAAAAAACACCAAATTATGGTAAACCATTAATGAATCATTCTACTGTTATTTCTCTGCCTCCATTAAAAATAGTTGGAATTAGAGGTTATTCGGAAGATGCCTATGGTAAACACGCCATTTTTGATGTTTATTCTAAAGATTCTATTAAAGATCTTTCAACAAAATATAAAACTAAATATTCAGAAGACGGACTAAACAAAGCATCCGATAAACTTGAGAATACTAGGCATTTAAATGCTATAGTTGCAGTGTTTCCACATAGAATTGGAATATCTCAAAAAACTCCATTTATTTTTGAAGTACCTGTATTGGGCAAAGATATAAGATCTAAATTTGATTATCTAAAATCAAAACTAGGTCAAGAGGTTCGAGCCTCTGAAGTCTTTAAAACAGGTCAAAACATCGACGTACATGGAATTACTAGAGGAAAAGGTGTGGAAGGACCAGTTACACGATTTGGTGTCAAAAGAAAACAGCATAAATCTAGAAAAAGTGTAAGAGCTGTGGGAACTTTAGGGCCCATCTCACCAGCTGTAGTTATGTATACCGTTGCAAGGCAAGGTCAAATGGGATTTCACCAACGAACTGAATATAATAAAAGAATATTGTTAATGTCAAATTCTGAAAAAAATGACATTACAAATATTAATCCTAAAGGTGGATTCAAACATTTTGGATTGGTTGAAGGTGATTATATGATCGTTAGGGGAACTATTCCCGGTGTCCCAAAAAGACTAATAAAGTTAAGACAACCAATACGAAGCAAACCTACCAAAAATGTGGAACCAAAAATATTGGAAGTGATTGTGTAGAATGAACACAAAATTATACAATCTTGAAGGAAACGAGGTATCAGACATTGAATTGCCACCAGTATTTAATTTCCCTTATCGACCGGAAGTTATTCAAAAAGTATATGTCAACTTGGATTCTCATCATTATCAAAGACAAGGCAGATATCCAGCAGCTGGAGAGATCGTAAGTGCAGAATCAAGAAATACCGGTCTAGGTATTGCTCGATTGGCTAGGGCAAAAGGTGAAGGGTTTTCCCGTGCAGGTCAAGCAGCCGGAGTGGCAGGTGTTAGAAAGGGACGATTGGCTCACCCACCAGAATCGTGGAAAATAACATTTAAGAAAATCAATAAAAAAGAAAAGAAGATTGCATTATGCTCTTCTATATCATCCACTGCTATTAGTGATTTGGCTAAAAAACGAGGTCATATTATTGACGAGATAAAGTCTTTTCCTCTAGTTGTTAGTAACGAATTAGAAAACATTGAAAAAACGAAAACCTTGTATGATGTTTTAGAAGCTCTCGGGGTCGAAAATGATTTAAATCGAGTAGAGTCTTCTACTAAAAGGAGATCAGGAAAATCTAAAAGAAGAGGAAGAACAAACAGAATTGGAAAAAGTGCCATCATTATTGTAGGCAATAGGGACTCAAAACTAATAAAATTAAATGAATCAATTCCTGGTGTTACTATTAAATATGTTAAACATCTTAGTGTGTTGGATTTAGCTCCTGGATCCAAACCCATTAGATTGGCGATATTTTCTCAAAGTGCCTTAGATATGCTAAAAGAAATAGAAATACCTTCAAATATGATTGTGGAGAAGTAATTAACATGAGTGAGTTTATAGACAATAAAAAAATTAAAATCAATACTGAAAGTGCTTCTAAAATTCTTATAGAACCATATGTTACTGAAAAGACCTTCAATATTATTGAGAAAGAAAATAAATTAAGCTTTATTGTTCACAGTAAAGCTACTAAAAAACAAATAATTGAATCCATGAAGGTAATATATGAATCTGATATAAGTGAAGTAAATACATTTAATACTATTAGAGGTAAAAAGGCTATTATGAAGTTTAAAAATATAGATGGTGCTAGAACCCTAGCTACTAATTTAGGTTTGGTGTAAAAGTTTGCAGTCTATTTTTACATTTGAATTTAAGAACCCTATTGATTTAGGTGGTAGAAACTAATTGGCACGAGAATTTAAATATAAGGGATATGCTGGAGATCAAATTCAAAAATTATCCATAGAAACTCTAATGCCTTTACTAAACTCTAGACAAAGAAGATCATTAGATAGGCGATTATCATCCTATATGACGGATGAAAAGAGAAAATTTAGGGAAGAATTAAAACTTTCGAGAGAAGGCAAATTAACTAGTCCATTAAAAACTCATCTTAGAGATATGATAATCTTGCCTGATATGATAGGATTAAGTGTCCTAGTTCATAATGGAAAAGAATTTATACCATTTACGATTAGACCGGAGATGGTTGGTCATTATCTTGGGGAATATTCGATTACAAATAAAAGGGTTCAGCATGGTTCACCTGGTGTCGGTTCATCTCGTTCCAGCTTATACGTGCCATTAAAGTGATACAAATGCCAAACTATTCATATTCTTTTGAAAAATATGAGAAATCACGACACGTTAGAGCTGCATTGCGTGACAAATCTATTTCACATAAACATTCTCGCGAAATTGCATTGGCCGTAAAAGGAAAAAGTATTGAAAAAGCAAGAGAATTCCTTGAAAATGTATTAACAAAAAAAATAGCTGTACCGTATAGGCGATACAATAATGAGGTAGCCCATCGTTCAAACATCCAAGATGGTTTTAGTTCTGGGCGGTATCCACATAAAGCAACAGAGGAGTTTTTAAAACTGTTAGACAATCTGGAATCTAATGCCGAATACAAAGGAATGGATCTAGATAGATTAAAAATCATTGCGGTTATTGTCCATAAGGGCACTAAACTAAAAAGATTTACTCCACGTGCAATGGGAAGAGCTAGTCCAAAATATGACACATTAGTTCATGTGGAAATGATTGCAATTGAAGGGAGGAGCTCTTAGATGAACGCAATAAAAAATGTTTTGAACAATAATTTTAAAAATATGGAACTAGACGAGTTTTTGAGGGAAGAATTGAAAGATGCTGGATATGGTGGAGTAGATATACAAAAATCACCATTAGGAACAAGATTGACATTGTATGTTACCCGACCAGGGCTTGTCATTGGGAGAAAAGGTAGTGGGATAAAGGATCTAACCTCAAAATTGGAGATAAAGTACGGCTTAACTAATCCTCAAATTTCTGTAATTGAATTGGAAGTTCCGGAATTAAACCCGAAGATAATGTGCAATAGAATTGCCCAATTAATAGAAAGAGGTACCGCCTTCAGGAGGGCTGCATTATGGACCGTTAATACCATAAAAAATGCCGGTGCTTTGGGTGTGGAAGTCACCATATCCGGAAAGCTTCGAAGCGAAAGAGCCCATTTTGAAAAACATTCAGCAGGCGTAATTCCAAAAAGCGGTAATATGGCAGATCGAGTAGTCAAAGAAGGAATTACGCATGTACTGACAAAAATGGGAATAATGGGAATACAGTTAAAAATTGCCATAAAGGGTTCTGTGCCGCCGGAATTTGAATTAATAACTAATTTTAAGGAAAACTCATCATTTGAAGAAACTATGCCAACAAAAGACACTAATGATCTATCTGAATCTGAGAATTTGCCAAATTCCAAGTCAGGAGAAGATTTAGAAAAGGTTGCAATTAAAGAAGAGGTTAATCAGTAATATGGCTCGAAATAAAACTAAAACATTACGAGAATATAATGATAATGATCTTAGAGAAAAACTTCATGATTTAAAAGTGGATTTAGCTAAATTGCGATCTGAAGGGTCCAAAGGAACTTTAAAAAAAGAGGCCGGTGTAATTAGATGGAAACGTAGAGATATTGCCCGTGTATTAACATTATTAAACGAACGATCAATTAGAGGAATTAGATAAATGCCTACACAATTTAAAGAATTAAATCACATTGCCATTATTGGAAAAAAAATCACTATTATGTCAAGCACAAATAAATTTAATATTAATAAAACGGGAACTGTAGTTAATGAAACTAAAAATATGATATATTTGTTAAATGGTAAAAATATCTCAGCATTAAAAAAAATTGCTAAAAAGGAGATTACTTTAGTTAAGGTTTCCCATTCCAAAGGAGATTACTTTATAAATGGAAGGATGCTGCTTGGTAGACCAGAGGAAAAAATATTCAAAAATTAAGTGAGTGATATGACAAAAAATATTGGTATTCAAGTTAAAAGCCCTAAACGAACATGTACAAATAAAATATGTCCATTTTGTGGCTCCCTCTCCTTGAGAGGAAAATTAGTAACAGGGACTATAGTAAGCCATAAAGCAAAGAATATGGTGGTTGTTGAGCGGGAATATTCCCGTTTTGTTAGTAAATATAAAAGATATGAAAGGAGTCAATCTAGAATTCATGCTTTTATATCAGATTGTATCGATGCCAACGAAGGCAATAAAGTAAAAATAGCAGAATGCAGGCCACTATCCAAAACAATTTCATTTGCTGTTGTGGAGGTAAGTGAATAAGAATGTCGTCTAAATCAAGAGCTGTTTCTTCTCGTGGAGTAGCCGAATTTAGACCCTATGTTACCAGGGCATTGCCAATTATGGCAAATTTGATTTGTGCTGATAATACAGGAGCAAAAATTTTGCAAATTGCACAAGTTACTAGAATCAAAGGACGACATTCCAGATTACCCGCAGCAGCTGTAGGAGACTTTGTAACTGTGACTGTTAAAAAAGGACCCGCTGAATTGAGAAAACAGATTTTCGGTGCAGTGATTGTAAGACAAAAATACGCCATTCGCAGACTAAATGGTGTTAGAGTTTCTTTTGAAGATAACGCCGCGGTTTTGGTAACAAAAGAGGGCGAAATTAAAGGTACTGATATAAAAGGCCCTGTAGCTTCGGAAGCAGCAGAAAAATGGCCTCGTATAGCCAATTTAGCTTCTATGATTATATAGTGATATCTATGACTATTAACAAAGAAACAATAAAAGGTAGTTTACCTGTGTGCTCAAATCTATCTGATGATTTGAAAAAACAGTATAACAAAAGGAGTACAAGTGTAGTAAAAGGTGATACAGTAAGGATTATGCGTGGGGAGTATAAAGGTGTCGAAGGCAAAGTTGAAAAAATTAATACAGAAAAAGGTAAATTGAGTATTGAGGGAGTTCAAAGGGAAAAAATTAAAGGTGGCAATGTAAAAGTACTTATTCACGCTTCTAATGTACTAATCTCATCATTTAACATGGATGATAACTATAGAAAAAACAAAATTGAAACCAAGGATCGACAAATTAATAAATCCAAAAAGCAAGATATAAGGAAAATAGAAAAAAAATGAGGTTTGGTAGTGATTAATAAATGGTACGAAAAAGTGGAAGTAAAAAAACAAAAAGACAAATGGCTCCAAAATTTTGGCAAATTAAAAGAAAAGGATTTCCATTTGTATTGTCAGCAACTCCTGGACCCTATGCAAAAGATAGGTGTTATCCTATGGGAATATTATTGCGGGATATTTTGCATTTATGTAGTAATTTGCGTGAAGCAAAGATAATCATGAATTCCGGACAGATCAAGGTAGATGGAATAGTAAGAAGAGATATCCATTTCGGGGTAGGAATAATGGATGTAATCGAAATTGTAACTACTGGTGAAGTATACAGATTAATACCTAAAGATTTAAAAATTTTGGTTCCCGTAAAAACAAAAGAGAAGGGAGTCAAATTGGTAAAAATAACCAACAAAGTTACTATAAAGGGTAATAAAATTCAATATAGTTTTCATGATGGTAAAACATTGATATCTGAAGATAAGCAAATGAAAGTAGGAGATGTTTGTTTGGTAAAATTACCAAATAATCAAATAGAAAATCACATAAAGTTTGAAACTGGCTGTACAGTCTTAGTCATACAGGGCGAAAACGCTGGACGTATTGGAAGAATTGAAGAAATAAAAAATGGAATGTTCTCTTTACCAAAAAGAACTGTGGTAAATTTTAATGACCGATCTGTTGAGCTTCCTATAGATATAGTTATGCCCATAGGAATCGATAGCCCTCTTTTGGAGGTTTTTAATCAATGAGTGATAAATCAGACAATCGAATGAAAGAAATTTCTTTATTTAAAGTTGTTGTTAATATTGGTGTTGGGAAGGCCGGAGAACCCATAGAACGTGCAAAAACAGCTCTAAATGAGCTAACCGGGCATAATCCTAGTGAAAGGGGTGCGAAAAAAAGTGTTCGTGACTTTAATATTCATAAAGGTGAACCAATAGGTACCATGGTAACATTGAGGAGGGACGAAGCCATAAACTTTTTAAGACGTATAATGGAAGCAAAAAAGAATGTGATAAAATCAACATCTTTTGATAATAATGGTAATTTGTCACTTGGAATTCATGATCATATTGATATTCCAGGTACAAAGTATAACCCGGATATTGGAATTTTTGGAATGGATATTTGTACATCCTTGACAAGACCCGGATACCGAGTTTCAAAGAAAAGAAATCCGACAAAGATAGGCAAAAGACATAAAATTACAAAAGATGAAGCAATAAATTTTTTCAAAACAAAATTTGGAGTTAATGTAGAATGAAAATTAAGATTAGAGATTACGATCTAACTGGTAGAAAAAAACTGGCACACGGTAAGGGCACAAGATGGTGTAAGAGATGTGGCGCATTTGATGGGCTTATATGCTCTTATAATTTGATGTTATGTAGAAAATGTTTTAGAGAAGTTGCATTTTCGTTGGGATTTAGGAAATACGAATAGGTGATATAAAATGCCGGCATTAAATATTTTGTCAAATTTATTTACTACGTTATACAATAATGAGATGAGACGAAAAAGAGAATGTATAGTTTTGCCTGCTTCAACATTTGCTAGTGAAGTATTGCGTATTATGCAAAAATATAGATATATAGGAGAATTTGAACAGGTTGATGATGGTCGCTCAGGAAAATTTAGAATACAGTTACTAGCTAAGATAAATAAATGTGGAATAATAACTCCTAGATTCAGTGTGAAAAAGGATCGGTATTTAATTTGGGAACGTCAATTTTTACCTTCTT
Source organism: Candidatus Nitrosopumilus sp. (assembly GCA_013821245.1). GTDB lineage: Archaea > Thermoproteota > Nitrososphaeria > Nitrososphaerales > Nitrososphaeraceae > Nitrosocosmicus. The sequence goes on along the minus strand of JACDHC010000015.1, from coordinate 7,250 downwards.
ATAATATGGGTATTTTGATTGTTTCAACTAGTAACGGTATTATGTCTCATCATGAGGCTCAAAATAGTAATTTAGGAGGTGCTTTAATAGGATATGTCTATTAAACCTGAATTTTATATGAATGAGATTGTATTACCAAGTGAAGTCTCCATTACTAAACAAGAAAACCTAATTACAACAAAAGGCTCTTTTGGTTCTGTCGAGAAAGACTTTACAAAAATGCCAGCAATAATAGATCTGCAAGACAATAAAATCACTATAAAATCACGAGGTAATCGAAAAAAAGACTTTGCTTTAGTGAATACTCTACAAAGTGTCATCAATAACATGATTAAAGGTTCCAATGAAGGATTTACATATAGGTTAAAAATTGTTTTTGCACATTTCCCTATATCCGTGAAGATAAAGGGTAAGGATATTTTTGTGGAAAATTTCTTTGGAGAAAGGTCTCCTCGAACCTCAAAAATTATTGGTAACGATACAAAGGTTAGTGTGGAAGGTGAAGATATAATAGTCAAAGGTCCAAATATTGAAAGTGTTTCTCAAACTGCGGCTAATCTTGAGTTAGCTACAAGAATAAAAAATAAAGATTCTAGAGTGTTTCTAGATGGGGTATATATTTATTCGAAAGAATAATTTTTTTTAATTTTTTGTTTTTATATTTTACCATTATTTATGATATACTTTATTAATTTGGTTTTTAAATGAATAATTAGACACTTGCAATTGATATTAACCATAACATTTATTTATTCTATAATTTTTTAATAGACTTGTGCCGCTGTAGCTCAGCTTGGTAGAGCAAATTCATAATTTATAATTATGAAGCTTAACTGGCTGTTAACCAGTAGGTCATCAGTTCGAGTCTGATCAGCGGCGCTTTTTAATTATGAAAAATTAAAATGAAATTACATCTAAAGAAATTGCATCAGATAAAAGAAAGAAATGCCTGTTACCTACAATAAAATTGTTTCTTATATCACTTTTAGGAACCCATCTATTAGAAGATGTAAACAATCTCTCTTTTTTCATCCTATTCTCTAACTCCTCAATGTCAATCTCTTTTTCTTCAATTTCGTCAGTTTCTAGATTTTGAATTATTAAGAGTATTTTATCAATTAGTATCCTATCGCCAAACTTAGAATAGTCTCTATTATTTTGATTAATTTCTAGGACTTTGATTTTTAATTGCTTTTTATGAAATGCATCCCTACTGATTAATTCTCTGTCGCTTAGATATCCCTCATAATCCATTATGGTTTTGAAACATTAAACCTGTTAATAATTATTTTATTTTTAGTTGTCAATTTTTTTGAATTCTACTAATATTTTATTGTTATTATTTGTCTTTACTTTTGAAATTAATATAATCTCATCTATTTCAATATTTGATTCCAATTTGCCTATAATTCTTATACCGGAAAAATCTCCGATACCAAAATAACCTTGTTGACCAACTATATGGGAGTAAGACTTTTCTAAAAGAATGCCTTCATTGTATATATCTTTTAACCCTGTTGTTGTAAAGCATTCTTTGCAATTATTACTTGGAGGCCACATATGTTTTTTACATTTTGGACAAAAAGTACTAAGAAAAGTTCCATTTTCGATTTTTTCAAATATTTTCTCTTTTAAATTCATTTTTCTACAATTATTATTGTTGAAGAAGTTCCGGCTGCTGCCATGTTATGTATCAAACCCCTGGTACAATTCTTTCTTTGCCTTATAGATGGAGCTTTATCTTGCAATTGTAAAACGATCTCATTGGTTTGATCAATACCAGTAGCCCCTACTGGATGCCCACAGCCAAGCAGGCCACCTCTAGTATTGGTATAGAGTCTTTCTTGTTTAACAAATTTAGAACCTTGACCTTTTTCTGTAAAACCTATATCTTCATACGCTAAGACTTCTAATATTGTAAAAGCGTCATGAAGCTCTGCTATATCTATATCTGATGGTTTTAATTTAGCTTGTTTGAATGCTTCTCTTGAGGCAATTCTTGTACTAGCAATTGACCTTAAATCAAATGAAATATTTGCAAAACTAGCTCCTTGATTATTCTGGGAAATTCCTTTAATCCATATAGGGTTTTCCGATCTTTTAGCTAATTTTTCTGAAACTAATAATAACGACGAACAACCTTCACACGGATAACAACAGTCAAGTATTTTTAGTGGATCGACAATTTTTTTAGATTTAATTATATCATCAAATCTAAATACCTTGTTATAAAACAATGCATTAGGGTTTTTATTTGCATTTTTGTGATTTTTTTCTGAGATTAATGCCAAATCCTCATCACATGTATTGAAATTTCTAAAATGGGCTTTTGCAAAAAGTGCCGCCCAATGTACTGGTAAATCATAAACTCCTCTTGTAATATCCCATAAGAGCTGGTTTCCAGGGCTGTATTGTTTTTCGATTCCTGTAATAATTATAGAGTTGCAAATGCCTGAAGCGATCAAAGAATATCCTAAAAAGATTGCACTAGTCCCTGAATTGCATAAATTTTCTAATTTTGTTGAAATCTTAGGATTTAAACCCACCATTTCTGATATGATGTTGCCTAAATACTGTTCATTTGAACAAGTCGATACGATAAGCCCATCAACTTCTTGTTTTTCTATTTTTGTTTTTTTTAAAATATTAATTATTGATTTGCATGCTAGCTCTGATAAAGAAAAATCCGAGGATTTTTCAAACCCTAAAGTATCTACAGAGTCTATTGCGACCTTCATAGTTCTAAAAAGTCCTTGTAATTTAATTTTCCTTCTTTATCCTTTATCGGGTTTACCTGTAAGATGGGTAAGTCTATCCCTATATTAGTAAATCTTTTAATTTGATTTTGACAATCATTTACCGAGCCATAGATTGCAAAGTCATCTAACATATTTGTTGGAATGTGTTCAATTGATTTCTCCAAACCATGAGTGTGATACTCTCTAAATATTTTTTCTACTTCTATTTTGTATTCTGTTTTTGACAGGAAATTGTAATATACTTTTCCAACGGATATATAAAAAGCAAGAGTTTTTGCAGCCCTTTCTTTTGCTTTATGAGGTTCGTTATTAGATACCGAGGTTATTAAAACTAAAGATGTATGAATTTTTTTTTTATCTTTTATTACTTGGATTAAGTTTTCAATTTCTTTCAATGGACGAAGGTAAAATAATAATCCATCGGCATAGTCCAAACCAACTTGAATCATTTTTTTATTTACTGCCGCAATATAAATGGGTATTTCTGCTACCGATCTTTCTAAAACCTTAAAATTTTTAATTTTTACTATTGTGCCGTCATAATTTGTTTTTTCGCCTTGATGAAGTAACAATCTTAAAGACTGGATGTATTCTTTCATCCTTATTATAGGATTCTCATATTTTATACCATGGAAGTTTTCCACAATCGCATGCGTACTTGCACCCAAACCTATTATCATTCTATTATTAGATAAGTTGCCTATAGAAATTGCTCCCATTGCAATGGTTGCTGGTGTACGGGAATAAATATTAATTATGGATGTTCCTAGTTTTACTTTTTTAGTTATTTGCGAAATTGCTCCCAGAGTTGAGAACGCTTCCTTTCCCCATGATTCTGGCACCCATAGCGAATCGATATGTGCCTGTTTATCAGCATTTGCTGAAAAATCGATAACATTTTTTAAATTTAATAGAGATCCAATACTAAATCCAATCCGGGATTTCATTTTATTTGGGTGAATTTATTCTCGCTAATTCTTTTGTGGATTCTTCAATATCTTTATGAGAGTCGATTGATTTCCAAAAAGAATTTTCAAATTTTATTGCTTTTAGTTTTTGTTGATTTGCCATTTCTGGTAATGCTGTTGCTTCTATATTTCCTTTATCTGGAAGATAATTGAATACATCTTCATTAAAAAAGTAAATGCCTGCATTGATCCATTTACCGACTATATTGGGTTTTTCTTTAAAACCTGTTACATTTAAAAGCTCATCAAAGTCTACTATTCCATAGGGGCTATTAAGAGGCACTACAGCTAATGTATTGGATTTATTTTTATTTGCTAGACTTTTAAAATCGATATTAGTAAGTATATCCCCATTTATCATAAAAAAACCGTCTTTTTCGTCTTTCAACAGACTATATGTGTTTTTTAAGGCTCCACCTGTTCCTAAAGGTTCCTCTTCTACTGTATAAGCAACTTTTACGTTGAATCTACTACCACTTGCAATGTGATCTATGATTTGTTCTTTTAAATATCCAACGCATATTATTATCTCTCTTATATTGTTTTTTGCTAAAAGCTGTATTTGCCATTCTATAATTGGCTTATCCAAAATTTTAATCATCGGTTTTGGACAATTGTCTGTTATTGGTTTAAGCCTTTTCCCAAATCCCCCCGCTAAAATTACTCCTTTCAAACACTTTTAATAATGTATTATTAAAATATATCTCTTTTTTATTTTATGATGTTATTATATGTTCCCAATTTAAGTAATTCACTGTAATTTATATAATATGTTACTTATAGTCCAACTATTATAATGATAATATAACTATTATAATGATAATATAACTATTATAATGATAATATAACTATTATAATGATAATATAACTATTATAATGATAATATAACTATTATAATGATAATATAACTATTATAATGATAATAATGAATTAAAAAATAAATTATTGAAAAAATTTCTAATCTCGAATATTGAAATAGCGATATGATTATGTATACTATTTCAATATTCTACTTAGTATATTTAATAAATTGTATATTTGATGCTTATTATGTTCTGCTGAAAGGGAAACTCTTAATCTAGCTTGATTTTTATTAACTGTGGGGTATCTAATAGCTTGAACATAAAAGCCCTTTTTTAGAAGCTTTGTTGATATATCCATAGCTTTTTTCTCAGAACCTATGATAATTGGGATAATGGGACTATACCTGATTTTTTTTACATTCAAAATATTGTATTCATCTATTAATTTATGAAAATAATCAATATTGTCATACAGCTTTTGTTGATGTGTCCCCTTTTTTGCATTTGTTAAGGCTATATCTGCTATTTCACACAAAAAATCCGGAAGCGCCGAGGTGAAAATAAATGGACGCGATTTATTTATCAAGTATTTACAAATTATTTTGGAACTGCCAACATATCCGCCAAAACATCCTAGTCCTTTGCTTAAGCTGCTAATATGAACGTCCACCTCTTTAGATATATTAAAATAAGCAGGAGTTCCTGAATAGTTCTTTAAGGTATTATTACCAACTATAAAATCACCATGGGCATCATCTACAATTAAAATACAATCATATTCTTTAGATATTTTTGAAATTTCTTTTAATTTGGAAAAATCGCCATCCATGCTAAAAATACCTTCTGTAATTATAATTTTTTTTTTTGTACTGGTTTTTTTAACTAATTCTTCTAAAATAGAGCAATCATTATGTGGAAAAATATTTACTTGGCTATTTGAAAGCTTACATCCATCAATAATGCTAGCGTGGTTTAATCTATCGCTAAAAATGACCGTTTCTTTGTCACCTAATGCACTCAAAACACCCAAATTTGCCATATATCCGTTGGAAAAAATTAAAGTTGATTGGGTATCCCTATGACTAGATAAATTTTTTTCCAGTCTTTCGATTTTAGTTGAACTTCCTGAAATTAGTCTTGAACTGCATTGTGATATTTGTAACTTGATTTGTTGATTCAATTGTTTTAATAGTGCTTTATTTTTTGATAATCCTAGGTAATCATTCGATGAGAAATTAAGAAGATGTTTTTTCTTATATTTGAGTGTTGATTCTTTTTCAACATCAAATACGTTTATTTGCCTATACAGATTTTCATTTTCTAATCTGATAAGTTCGCTTTCAATAAAACTTGTTTTTCTGTTTTGACTATTCCTGTTACTGTTCTGTTCTGAGGCCAATCTCTTTTATCATCGCTATATCTTTACTAGAGTTATTTCCACCTGTTGTGAGATATCCTCCTGTTATTATTCCATTCGCCCCAGCTTTTAGAGCAAGTTTTTCTTTATCCTTTAAGTGAACTTCTCGACCCCCTGCTATTTTCAAAATCGTCTTTGGCATAATAAACCTCCAGACTGCAATTGTCTTTATTGCCTCAATTGGGTCCAAAGGAAGCAGATTCCCAAGGGGCGTTCCATTTCTGGCTATCAAAATATTAATAGGGACTTCGTCTGGTTGTAGAGATTTAAGAGAAAACGCAAGTTCTAGTCTTTGTTTGCGACTTTCACCCATACCAATAATACCACCAGAACATAATTCTAATCCTTCTTCCTTAACTGTTCTGGCCGTATTCACTCTATCTGCAAAATCATGAGTTTTGCATATTTGCGAAAAAAAACTTTCAGAAGATTCTAAGTTGTGATTATATCTCTTTACACCCAAAGACTTTAACCTTCTAGCCCTCTCTCTTGTCATAAATCCTAACGATACATTTACATCTATTGATACATTCTTTTTGATTTCTTGTATGATTTGACATATTTGTTCAAAGTCCATTTCCGGGGGAGATCTATAGGCACATACAAGACAAAAACTAGAGGCACCATCCTGTTTTGCTCTTAAGGCCTGCTCTAATATGACATTCTTTGATAAAAGAGGATACTTGTCGATACCTGTGTTGTTATTGTACAATGTGGATTGAGCGCAAAATGAACAATCTTCTGGACAATATCCCGATTTAGCATTAATAAGAGACTCTATATCCACCACGTCTCCATTAAATTTTCTAGTGATAGTATTTGCGCTATCAAACAATGTGAGTATCTCACTTGTAGAGAGTAAATTCTCAGCATCCAGAAAACTAATTTGACCACCTTCCAGAACCCTCTCCATTAAATTTTCAATAAACATAACTTCTGATTTATCTTTGCTCTCATTAACATTATCATCATTTATTTGGATCATACTATATACTCTAAATACGACATATTTATAAAAGGTAATATAACAATTGACTTTGATTCACAGGCATCAAAATGTTTGCCTTTTAAATAAATTTGGTTCGATTCATTGTGTCTGTTACATGTATTATGTTTTCTTATATGCCTTTTTGTAATCAAATATGTATAACATAATATTGTAAATAAAACCATATGGTTCAATAAATTGTTTTATTCTTTTTTTAATTAAATAAAGTTAAAATGTTGCATTGATATCAACTCGGTTACAAAAAGCATATAAAAAACTATATTCGCTATTTTTATTGGGTTGCCTAACTGTATA
>JACDHC010000014.1 GCA_013821245.1 Candidatus Nitrosopumilus sp. | reverse complement strand
TTGTTTTTGCATATAGAGAACTGTTTGCAGTATTACATCTTTACGAACATAGTTGGTATCAGCATCAGTAAAAAGTAAAATATTACCTTTACTATGAAGATAACCTTGCTGAGAGGCCCAAGTCTTACCTGTCCAATTATCCGGTTTGTCATTTAACGAAATAATTTTTAATTTATCTATGGGTAATCCAATTTTTTCCCCTTACTCGTTTTATTTTTTATATTATTCATTATATATAATGTGCTGTCTGTTGAATTATCATCTATTGCAATTATTTCAAAATACGGATAATCCTGAGATAGCAAAGATAACAAACATCTTTTAATATGCTTCTCTTCATTTCTTGCTGGAACTATTATACTAACAAAAGGTAGATTTTTTAATGTGTTGCTTATGTGTGGTATCCATTATTTTTTATTATCTTTGTTATTGTAAAAGTAATCATTTGACAAATAATGGGAAGGATTTTTATTTTGATTATAATAGGGATTTGAATTTTTGATGAATTGGTATTTTTTTTCATTTGATTTTATTATTGGTATTAATAAACTTGACCTAAATGAGAGCAAATGCAAATAATAGCATAAGACAATCATTATTGCAAATGATGTCATAAACAACAATGTTAGTGTGAAGTCACTAGAAAGAAACACCATTTTGTTCTCCAATTTTAAATGTTAACTAGAAGCTAAATTTTTGTCAAACGTTAAATAAAACATGTCTATTCTTAATTTATTTGTTGTAATCATTGTTAAAATAGCTTTTTTAATATCATATGGTTCTTCTATTAGTTTAACCATACTATATGATATATATAATAATTTATATTTATGATATAAAAATTATCTAACCTTTTCTAATTCATAACGCATAAGAATATGTGTGTGTCCTATCTACCCGAATATTAAGTGATTGTTTAAATTTATAATGTCAATTGAACTTTTATTTTAAATACGGCTAAAAAAAAGACGAATCCTAAATGTGCAATAGAATTTTTATGTGCATAATGCCTATGTTACATTGTTAAGTTATGCTAATTCATTAGATAAATTAAAAGCATTGGAGAATACATGTCACAAAGCCTCCAATTTGAAATTTCAAATGTGTGTTCAATCTAACTGCGAATTTGATTTTCTATTGTATGAACAAATAAACAACACTAACCAAGAAGGTGTTGTCATACCACAATAATGGTTAAATGGTTATCAATTCATTTAGTAACTTCAATATTCTGGATTGTGCTTTTTGATTTCGTGAGTTAAATGACTCAAAAACTAATTTGGTATATAATGTATTATCGCCCAATTCGGTTAGACATGATCGGAGAGTATAAAAAAAAATTTATTGCACTTGCCTCCATAGCTACTTTAATTACATCTGCGATACTCTTTAGTGGAGCACTACAACTAACTACAATTTATGCACAAGCACCGTCTAATAGTAATTCCACAGACTCAAAGCAACCTCTACCCGTTATTCTGATACATGGTTATTTTTCAGATGCTTCAGTGTGGAATAAATGGCAAGATCTACTAAAAAAAGATGGTATTTCTGCTTATCCGATAACATTTAAACAATCTGATGATAAATGTGGGTCTGCTGCAGAGCATGCAAAAGAATTGTCGGATCAAATTGCACGAATCAAAAGCCAAACTGGGCAAGATCAAGTGAATATAGTTGGACATAGCAAAGGCGGATTAGACGCCAGAATGTATCTGGCCAATGATACAAAAGATGTAGCAAACCTAATAATGATTGGAACACCAAACGCTGGCTCACCGTTAGCAGAAAACAATCACATGTGTGCTCCTGCAATATATGATTTAAAACCCGGGGCTTCTGATACCAAAGTAAGAATGAATCCAAATACTAAATATTTTACTATTGCTGGTGATTGGAACCCTAATACCGGAAATTGTAATCTATCGCTATTTTCATTTGCACAGCAGACTGGATCATCAAATCTTCCAAAACCAAACGATGGAATGGTTCCGGTGTCTAGTGTAGAGGCACTTGAATATTCAAACAGTCTTGGACACAGCAAAAGCTGTCATTCAAATCTATTAAGTGAATATGAATATGGATTAGCTAAAAACTTATTGATAGGGAATAAATAAGACAAAAGAAATAGAATTAAGAATTATGGTCATTTTTTTTCTATCAGTCGAGCAATTAAACTATAAAAAAAACAAATTGGTATATGTGAACTGTTTCTAAACTAAATGATAAAAAACAGAAAATTGTTTTTATGGATTTGTTATTATTTTATTATGCATATGACGCATTAGATAATGCTGTTACCTGGGAATTCCCGTGTTCCTATTGATTGTTTTAGATATTCTTTTTCATCATATGGCACCTCTAAGAATGGAAAATTCTAATGTATGTGGATATATTGTTTTTGATCTGACTTGTATCTGGTACAAAATATGGCATATTTTAGATGAAAACCGCTTTTATTGGCAAAGGCAAGAGATTTGGTCTTTAAAGGATAACAATCTTGTATTTTTTCTTCACTCATTGTTTTTTTACCTATTCCCACTTTATCTGTAAATATGTCTTTTAAAAAAATAAATCAAGTATGCATATGATGAAGTGTAGATATTTGATTCTGGCATATATGTTATATTCGTAGGTTTTAGCAAATGAAGCAAATATGGAATAAAATAAATTATTAATCAACCAATCAGATAGTAATGGACAATCATAACAAACAAGAGAATTTACCTCATGATGCTGGATATTCTAACACAGATGTTAATAATACCGATATCGGTAGTGATAAAATAATATCTTTGGATAATAATGATGTGCAAGTTTATAGAAGTGAGCATGGGGGAATAGACGAGAACAATAATTCAACGAATATTTCCACCACTAATACCGCTCTCAATCCATTTGCTGCAGCATTGGACATGTGGCAAGGTTATGTCAAGTCATGGAATAATGCATACAATATGTTTTTCTTTAGAAATTCACCTATGACAAAAGGCGAATTTTGGTTTATGTATTATAGGTTTGATTCAAAACCTAATGAAAAAACAGATGAAAAATAACAATTGATCAGGAATTTTGATCTTATTCATATGACTACCCGAAACTTGAAAATTTATTGCTCTGAATTAGAGGGTAATTAATTATTTTCCTCCAGATCCGTAAATAAAAAAAGGGAAAAGGCTAAAAACATCTTTACAATTTAAGGATGATTTTATCCTACATTCATATTAATTAACATAAAATTAGTTTTAGGGGCATTTTATGGTCTGGATAAAAAAATGAGAATTTGTTGCAATCATTCATCATTGTCGATATTGTTTTTATTAACAATATCATATGTGATGGAGTAAAAAAATGGCATAACACACATTGCATGCATATGCAATTAGCTATCCCCAAATATTTTCCCTAAACGTAATTTTCTTGTTTAAAATAAAATTGCTAACTGATGCTACAACAACTGCCAACAATAATGCTATTTCATAAGGTATATTTGATTCTACCAAAATATACACAAAACCCAATTGTATGGATGCTCCAAAGGAACAAATAATCAAAAAGAGCAGATACTGTTTAACTAAATGCTTTGGCGAAAAGTCTCTGTCTCCAAAAGTCCATAATTTATTGAGAACAAAGTTAGATGTAATGGATGCAACTATGCCAATAAGTGTGGATTCCATGTACCAAAGTTTAGCAAGCAAACCACTGGAGAGAAGAATAGACACCAAATAATTTACTAATAGTCCGCTTGCTCCTACGGTAAAAAATCTCCCTGCCTTTGAAAGAAACTTTATCGAATTCTTTTCATCCAAAGAATTTAGGTTTGCCTTCTTGCCATACCTGTATAGCTTCCATAAAGATTGCACATAATTTATGGTTGTTATGTAATCCATTTTACTTTGGCCTGTTATTCTATCTGTAAAGACATATGGGATTTCTATGACTTTGATTTTTTTGCATTTGACAAGCAATTCTAGTAGAATCTTATAGCCTTTGGTGTCAAAGTTGATATTCTCTATGGATTTCTTGTGGAATGCAAAAAAACCTGACATGGGATCTTTGATATTGCCCATATCCAGGCTCACCCTAGCTAAACTGTTTGCACCCAAACTCAATATGCGCCGTTTTAATGTCCAGCCTTTGATGACGGAACCCTTAATGTACCGAGACGCGACAATAACGCATTTATCATTTTTTTGCAGGTTCTCAATTATTTTGGGTATGGTTTCTGGAGGATGCGAGAAATCTGCATCCATTATTAGTATTTGTTCACCCAAAGAACACTCGATGCCTTGCAAAATAGCTTGAATAAGGTCTTCTTTTTGTTTTCTGTGTATTGTCCTAATTTGGATAATGTTTCCTTTACTTCTGCTATTGTTAAATTTTTTTATATAGTCATCAACAAGATTTCCAGTTCCATCTGGGGAATTATCATCAACTACTATTATCTCAGTTAATGCCAAATTACCAATATTTGTTTTTATTGATTCTAACAATTTTATGATGTTGCCAGCTTCGTTATATGTTGGAATAATGATGGATAGATGAGGGATAGCAGTTTTAGGACCAAATAACCTTACACTATTAGGTGGCAATACATTGATGGTATTAATCAAGATGGATTTATAATTTTATATAGACACCTGAATACCATTGAAAACAATATAATTAAAGATTTGGTTAAAGTATGCAATTACAAATCCCTATCACAAAATATGTAGCGAAAACCGAAACAAAGAAAATGCATTTTTTTATTATTGTATTTAGTATTGCTTACAACACAATTATTTTTATATTGTCGGCCATATGAATTTAGGAAAAGAGGCAACAGCAACAGCAACAGCAACAGCAACAGCAACAGCAAATAATTATCCAAACATTAAAAAAAATTGATGAAACCAATTAACTGTTGTGATGTTGAACTATTCTATTTGAATATGGGTAGGCAGAAAAATTAAGATGGGTGTTAATAGACTTTAAGAATTAGCTAGTTGTTGTTATTGTCAGTTTGCGTATGTAAAACTGAATAACTTTCATTAATTGAAAAAAAAGTTTTTGTTACTTCTTATGATGTTGGTGTTTTTCTATTATTTGAATCAAATGCATATATCGAGACGGCCTGATTGTTAGTTACATTTTCGCCAAATGTTGCAATTTTATTTTTACCATATGTCTTATAATTTTCAACCATTTTGGCGCCTAGCATGTTGTTTTTAGCCCTGTTTTCCCATTGGGAGTCAAGTATCATCAGAACCTTATTAGCATTGACAGACACATTATCTAAATAATCCACGGCCTGATAATTGTTTAAATTAAATGCGTATTTTGGTATCCATGAATAAAACGGATTTGATATTAATACAATTTTGTCTTTATTGTTTGTTTCAATATGGGTGTCATCATATAGATACTTTACAATAAATGCTACTAATTCAAAATGAGTTGAATTATTGCTGGCCATTATGACTTCGGTATAAGTATGAATGGAATAGAAAGATATTATGAAAAGTAACAAAAAAGGCAATATCTTTTGAATGTTTTTTTTTGGGATCAATTGAGACAGGTCATAAATCAGCCTGGCCGCGGCGATGCAAAATAAAGGAATAAGAGGAACAATGTGCCAATAAGAGACAAAGCCTACGGCATATAAAAATACAAAAAAAGGAACAGTCCAAATCAAAATAAACAGGTCTTTTTTTATTGTTGAAAAGGCTATGCCTATTAAACCTAAAGTTACCAATATAGGGTCATACTGAAAGTGATATTTTATAATCTCAAAAAAAGTTTGAACACCCCTATGGGTCTGGAAATATATTCCGTTAAACCATAGATTTAGCTGATTTTTATATAATGCGTAAAGTGGCCAAAATGATGGAACTATTATAACGGGTAAAATCCAAAGAGCTAATACCCTTTTTATTTTGTTGCTTTTATAAATAATGAAGACAATCAGTGGTATCATGGTGAATATGGGAATTTTTGTAAAGATGGCAAGGCCAAGAAAAGTTCCGGAAAGTACAACAAATAATATTTGCCTAGCACTAATGCCGTTTGAATTGGTTGTGTTTATTTTTTTTGTGGCGCATATTGCAAACAATATTGATGAAAGAAAAAACGGCAGTTGAATGGATTCTAACAATACCCTTCTAATGGGATCTGCAAATGGCATTACTGCAAAAAGGGTTGATGCAGTAATGGCAATTGTTCTGCTCTTGTACCAGTATTTAGATATCATGTATACAAGGGCGGTATCTACCAATGCAATTGTTGCCATGATTGTTCGCGGCACAAAAAATATCATTTTAATAGACTCAACACTATCAACAGTTGGATTTAGAACGTTAGGATAGTTAATTATGGAAAACACCACTGCCATAAAGATTTGAGAAAAATAAGGATGATCATATAAAAGTGATTCTTGAGGGCCAAAACCTGATAGAACATGCATTGCCCTTCTAATGTAGATGCCCTCATCATTGGATGGACCAAGTGGATAATTTGCACTATTCCAAAAGTAAGTAAAAGCAGACACTATCAAAGGCAACATAAAATAAAAAATGCCTGCTGCTCTCCCACTAGGTAACTTCATACAAAAATTATAAAATAATGCCCATAAAAGAGAGTTTGTATGATAAAGTTGCTACATGGTTCAGTTATGGAAACTAACAAGGAAGAGGGAAGAGGGAAGAGGGGAAAAATATTTCAATAATAAACATCATGTTATCACTGCTAACTCAAATTAATTATTAAGATTGTGGATAGACATATATGGTATTTTATGGCAGAAAAAAGCCACTATTACACTTGGCAAAAATTTATTCAGTGAATGAGTTTTTTTCTAAGAAATGAGTTATTATTTCTACACTTTTAACTTGGTGGTCTCATTCCTTCATCTTCTTCTATTATTTCGTCAATGTACCTGGAATGAGTATCGCCATCATCATAAACCTGGCCAGCTTTCAAATAGCTTGAATCATTGCCATTTGGATGTTGATTTTGCAATCTAGTCATTATATCTATGCGAACAGGAGAAATGGTTGGTAATAACTGTGTTACCGACAATGGTATGTCGTCATTCATTGAATCCCCATTGTAATACAGACTCAGGCTAAAGAGCCTTGGGCCAATGTTTCCTAATTCAATTATTTTTGGCTCCAGGTCGGCTTTTTTGTCTTCTTGATGTTTTATTACTGATAGTATATCGTTATATTTTGATTCAATGTTTGCGGCTAATATGTGTCTTTCACCACCTGAAAAGTTAGAGTTTAATTGCGATACTGTATCAATAAATGTTTGTTCTAGTCTTATAATCATGACTTTAAGTTATTTTATGGCTAAAAAATATAAATGCTTAAAGAATGGTTCAATTATCCATTTTTGCGATTTAAAGAAAAAAATTGAAAAATACCTTGTCTTTCAATGCATACATAATACCCTACATATATCTTCAAAATGGTATCTGGTATTAATATTCAAAAACAGGGGGATAAAAATAAATATATTGCATATGTGATGCATATTACCTTCTTGGTCTGATTTTTACCAATTATAAATTCTAGCCAAACTCATGAATCTAAATATCAAATTATTGATAGAAGGATACAATGAGGATTGAATAACTGATTATAGTGATGATTCAAGATACTTGTTATCCGTTATAAATCAAAGAGATTGTCCGGAGAAAGACAATGGTGGTGATAGTGGTGATTTGGTATCTAAAAATATCGTATAAACTGTTTTATAAGGAAACATTCTCATATAACGGGTTATCCTGGGGTCCATATTATTATAAATGCTGCCGAAAAATTGTGTCTGGGAAAAAAGTAACCATGTTTTTTTTATAATTACGTGTCCTTGATCCGGTCTTTCCTTGGGAGGGGATGAACCATCTATCATTTGAAATCTATAGTTTCCATGTTATTATGCAAAATTTACAATACAATGAGGCATCAAGGGTAGAATATATTATCATAAAACATGCGATACAACAAAAATCAAAATTTACATATTCATTTGTTGTATTGATGAATATGACCATAGAAAACCATAAAGTAATTGCAGAGATTAGTGTTATTCCAATAGGGAAAAATTATTCAAATGACGAAGCTTTGCAAACAAGTTTTAGTAATGAGATATCATTAGCTTTTAATGCCATAAAAAAACTTAAAGAAGTTAAAGTAAACCTGACTGCAATGGGGACGGAAATAGAGGCCAATAATATCCAGGATGTACTAAAGTCAGTCGAGATAGCACATACTGCTATGAAGGAAATTGGAGTTAAACGAATAATTTCAACAATTCGTATAGATGAGCGATTTGATAAAACAGAAACATTGGAAGATAGGATCAATTCAATAAAGGGGAATTGACATAAGATTGGGGGAAGTCCCATAGAAATTAAATTACTTTTAGCCAGATTAAATTATGGAATTAAGATAATTACGATACAATATTTATTTATAACTTCATATAGGCAGTAATAATCATTAGTGATTTAAATGGTGGCTGACAAAATAAAATGTTCCCATATTCTTGTCAAAAAACAAAGTGAAGCTATTTTAATATTGGAGCGATTAAAGAAGGGTGAAAGTTTTACAAATCTTGCAAAAGAGCTGTCCATTGATAAAGGCAGCGCAAAAAAGGGTGGAGATTTAGGATTGTTTGGTAGGGGTATGATGGTAAAACCATTTGAAGAAGCAGCCTTCAAACTCAACAAAGGTGAAGTAACCTCTGAGCCAGTCAAGACTGAGTTTGGGTACCATATAATCAAGAGAGCGGGATAGCAGTAGCAGTAGCAGTAGCAGTAGCAGTAGCAGTAGTTTCATTATGGAAAGAGGGGATAGCAAAATTTTTTTATTTGCCTATTTCTATAATTTTTAATTATTTAATTTTATTTTTGTGGAAAACATAATAAAATAAATTAACCATTATTAGATGATGTGTATTCTTTTGACAAGTCCATGTAATTCCTGGATAGTTCTTTAATCCATTCTATTTCCTTTTCATCTATGTTGCGTATTTCTTTTGCTGGCAGTCCGCCCCAAAGTTTTCCTGAGGGAATTTTTGTTCCGGGTTTTACTACGGAGCCTGCTGCTATTATTGACCATTCCCCAATTTCGGTTTTGTCCATTATGATTGATCCAATGCCAACTAAAACATTGTCATCAATCGTACATCCATGAAGCGTAACTGAATGACCAATGGTCACCTGGTTACCAATAAGCGTTGGATATTTATTGGTGGTGACATGAACAACGCTGTTATCCTGTATATTGGTTTTACATCCAATTCTTATGTTAAATACGTCTCCCCTGATGACAGTTCCAAACCAGATGGATGATTGGGAGTCTATTTCTACATCGCCAATGATGGTGGAATTATGGGCTATAAAGCAATCGGGATTTATCTTTGGAACTTTGTTTTTAAAGGGCAGTATTGACATATTATATTGGGCTCTCATTAAAGTATAAATGATTATTACATATTTCGTTTATGTAAATTAAAGAAATGGAAATAACTTATTATACGCCTAATCTTGCAATACTGCTCTGTAATTCTTTTGATACTATGCCTGCTATTTGATTTTTCATATTGACTCTGGATGCCTTTACCTGTAACGCACAGCATAAGAATTGTTTATGGTGGATTCTAAATCCTTTTTAAATTGCTCATGTATCAAGCCCCCATAAACTACCAAATCCCGGGCAATATAGTTCAGTCTCTCCAATAGCCTTTCGTTAGTTATCTCACGCTTTTCATTAAAGTCTTGACTGGAATTGATGGAGATTCCATATGGTAAACTCCAACCGTAGCATTGACGAATCACGGTCCTCATTTGATCCATTACAGTTAAACCCTTTTCATGAGATGCACAGATGTATCCAAAAGTCTTTCCAGCAAATTCGGACCAAAAATAATCAAGGAAATTCTTTAAAGACCCAGACATTGACCCGTGATAGTCAGGAGTTGCAAGGATAATTGCATCGGCCCAGTTTACCAACTCCACTGCCTGATTAACATTGATCATCTCTGTACTTTCCTTATGATTATAAATTGGTAATGGCGTATTGTTTAAATTCAATAATTTTGTATCGGCATTGTTTTGATTTACCATTCCCAAAACGATTTTTAATGTTTCTGTACTAAATGAGTCCTTATTCATACTTGAACCCACTCCCAAAACTTTTAATCTCAATTTACCTGCTCCCCCTTTTGCCAAAAACCTTTAATTAAACTCACAAATTCTTTTTAATTTTGTAATTTATAAACATACTAGTTTATAAATTATACAAATGCATAATACGAGAAGATGATTTGGCCTTGAAAGGAGAAATCTTTATTTATTGTAATTATAATCTTATAAATGCCCGTCTTTTTTTTCCTTAATTGCAAACCTGCAAACCAGATCACCTTTGGCAGCCCTATGGGTTGTCTCAATATTTGCATAAAGAAGCTTTTCGAACAATTCCGTTTCAGCCCTACAGGCTTCCCAATGCTTTTCAGCTATGTGAATTATTGGACAGTTATATTCCAAAAGTACATGACCGCTGTCTCCTTTACTGTTGTTTTTCTTTGATTCTGCTATGTATCCTTCTTCATCCCTTATCTTTGCCAACTCCTTGACTCTATCGCCAAAATTTAGGTTTTTCAGGCGCTCATAGTATAGGCTGAAAAGATCGTCTTGACGTTCCCGAAGCATCTTTATGACACCATCTTTACCCATATTTTTTTCAATAAAATCAAGAGAATAAGTCGCTATGGATGCATAGGATTTTGGAAAAACTGTCTTACTTTGGGGGGATAGTCTGTAAATCATTTTGGGCCTTCCTACCCCAGTCCTGCTTTCAGATGCCTCTACCAATCCTCTTTTCTGTAAATCCGCAAGATGCTTGTGAGCCCCCATTCTTGTTATTTTCATAGTATTTGCTAATTCTTCAAGTCCAGCTTGCTGCATTACTTTAAGATACCATAATATCTTTTTCTTTTGGCCGTTTATGCCTTCAGCAACAGGATTTTCAAATGGTGAAAGCGCTGATGGGGTGTTGTCGCTCAATAGTTGGTATTGGATACTATCTTTTATTAACTAATGGGTTTACAAACACCATCGCAGTTTTGTTTAATCTACATTGATTATCTTAAAAACACTATATTTTCAATACATGTAATTGCAATCCATTATTAGATTTATCTCGCTATGATAGAAGGTCTTTTCATTCTGTAATTTGATGGTTACAGTCTGTTGTGGTGGGTTATTGGGCTATATGGAAGGTATGCCAACTAATAAAGGAATTTAATTCACCAATCATTTTTGGTGACGATATTAAATTTTGTAAATTTATAATGATAAGTTGTTGCCTTTGAAGAGATGGTTATAGTAACATGTCACGGTACAAATTTTGAAACCCTAATCACCAAATAAATTGACAGAAAGGGACAAAGTAAAAATCTACTTTTCTAAAACTATCAATAACAAACCAATATCGTCTGATTCCTAAGGAAAATGCTATTGCAAAAAAAAGAAATGAGCAAAATAACCAATATGCCACACTGAGAATTGCGACTTTGTCACAAGGTCTGTTTTTGTAGTTTCATTACTGTATACTCTAGTTTTTCAAAAAAATAATCTGTGGTATGTCATAATTATGGTTGTATGTTAATTGTGATTTGAATGTTTTATCAATTTATTTTTTTTAAAGTATTAGACAACAGAAATAAAAAAAGCATGCCAGTGGAGTTTGATTGAAAAACGAATGCGATTTGTCTTAAATTGATTTTGCTTTGTATGGTGTATTATTTGTCACGCTGACTTATGTCTTTTATAATCTCTAACCACACAAATTATTTCGATAGGCCCAAAATGAAATTGAGAATATTTTTAGTTAAGTATCCTCTAAAGTGAATTAACGATTATCAACGGCAAGGCGGCAGCATAAATAAAAATATTGGATATGGCGTATGATATGATGCTATAAAAGTAATGAACAAGAATGTATTTATGTCATTGGTATTGTTAATCATGGCGGTAAAGTCTTTAGCCTCGTGGTATGTTATTTCTCTGTTTTTTAAGTAAAAACAACAAATTAAATGCAAAAACTATAACATATGTGTGAATTCATATCCATTTAATTTAAATATAATGTCATTTTTTAGTGTTTATTTATTAAAGTGAAAGATTTAGACCAGAAAGCGTCAGTATTGGATATTCGAAAAAGATGCACCAACAAAACTGTTGTAATAATTGGTGATGTTCATGGATGCTTTGACGAACTGTTAATGGTTTTAGATAAAATTGGGTGGAACCAAAAGACCCATGTTATTATATTTACAGGAGACCTTATCGATAGAGGTCCAAAGATAAAAGATGCGTTATTGTTTGCCATGACTACGCCTAATGTTTATACCTTGATGTCAAATCATGAATATAAACTACTTCGATTTTTGAGGGGAAACCAAATTACCATTGGTTCCCTCTCTAAAACTATTGTTCAATGCGGTGAGTTAATTTTTGACACAACACTAAGTGATTGGTTGGAATCACTTCCTTATATTATACGCTGGACAGATAGTTCTTTTGTTGTCCATGCGGGAATAGTGCCCTTTTATCCCATCTACAACCAAAAAAAAACTACTTGTATATATATAAGAACTTGGAATCCATCGACAAACAGAATGTCAGTTGAAGGGGATGAGCCCTGGTACAAGTTTGACCCGGTAGAGAGAATTAAGATTTATTTTGGACACAATGTTCACTCTTATCCTTTTGTTTCAAATTGGACCGTGGCTATGGATGGTGGGGTGGTATTTGGTGACACACTTCGAGCCTGTTTGGATGGCAAGGAGATTATAGAAGTCCAATCAAAAGCTAAATATTATTGGCGATAATCCCTGTCAATGATATCTTTAACCAAAAACTCGTTTTACCCTGTATTGTTTAGCCAATTTGTTTAAAAAAATCAATTTGCAAATTTGACCGTTCCTATCTATAGATGTCTTAATACATCTATCGTACTTACACCATATCCTTTTACATTTTAAACTTTGGGTGTTGTTAACAAACTTTAAAAGCTAGTGGAAAAAAGTGTGCCCGAAAAGATAAAACGCAGAAAGCCTTTTACCAAATAACTCTAAATCGAAAAAAACCTGCAATGTCTTTTCTAGGTGGATTTACTTTAATAAATATATTTAAATAAATTTGATAAAAAATTGTCGAAAGGTGATGGTGGTGGTGGGAAATGAGGTATTACTAAATTAAAAGAGCTTATCGAAAAGGCTGATCCGTTTTTATATAGTTGTAATATTGCGATATGCTCACCATGATCGGGAAACATGTATTCTACAAAAAATTTCCCATCATCTACAGGTTGGCTGGCAAATCTAAATATCCTGCCGTCATGATCTGTAATGGTAACCTTTGCATTTAAATTTTCAAAAAAACCAGATTCATTTAGTTTTTTTACCTCAAATAAAATTTTTGCTTTTTGATCAATCAATGGGATTTCTGGATTCAAACTCATTGTGATATTCAAATTATTTTGCTTGCTTATCCAAGTGTTGTTATCATTAGCAAAGCTATTGGTTTCACTTTGTGAAAAAGCAATAAAACCCAATTGAGAGAAAAAGTTTAGATAAACTGTCAAGAAGAACAGATAAACAAATGATGTTGGTTTTATCACTAGAGTAGATGGATTGAGATAACTTTAATTTGTTTATAGCCTGACTTGCACTTGGCTTTATTTCTTTGACATTTTTTATAGGGTTTAAATGGATGTTTAGTATACATTATCAGTCAAATCATTTAATTATAAAGTTAAATCCTAGGTAAAATAGGTAAAATTGAATTTATAAAATAAATTGAAATTATTTTTTTTTCCTTGTTACTTGTTTGAAGTAGTAAAAAATGTAATGGATAATAAATCACAGATACAATGCAAAACTTTTTAAATATATTGCAGTCAGAAATTGATATCTTTATAAAGAATCGCCTATTGTACGGTTATGTTGCCGCCTTTGTCTCTGCAGTTTTAGTTGGCTCAATATATTCAGTTGCAAAACCGATTTTGTCAAGTCAAATTCAACCATTAACCTTATCCTCACTAATCTATTTGATTTCCGGGATATTCATGATGTGTGTTACATATGGCAGAGAAAGGAATAAAAAAAAAGATGCCTTAAAAAAGGATGATTATGCACTTTTACTGATTATTGGGTTACTAGGTGCCTGCATCGCGCCATTTCTGTTTTTTGAAGGGTTGAATAGGACCACTGCCTCTAGTGCCTCGGTATTGGGTGGGGGGGAGTTGCTATTTACAGTTGTGTTTGCTTTATTGTTTTTTAAAGAAAGGTTAACGAAAATCGGATACCTTGGAATGTCTATAACCCTTATTGGAATAACCCTGATTTCATTATCATCTGAAAATGGTGCCCAAAATGATTTGTTGAATCTCAATCTAAATTTTGGGGATATTTTGATAATTTTGTCCACTGTTTGCTGGGGATTGGACAATAACCTCAGCAAAGTAATATCAAAAAGAACTGCAAATACATCTAAAATTATTTATGTGAAATCACTAACAGGGGGAATAATTCTTTTAACTTGTTCTTTTTTACTTGGGTATAGGGTAAATCTGGAGATATCCCAAATACCATATCTTTTGATTCTTGGTATCGGGGGGTTTGGTCTATCACTGTTCTTTTTTATAGAATCATTAAGGATTATCGGAACCCTAAAAGTTGTAGTTATATTCTCATCCTCAACAATATTTGGGTTGATTTTCTCTGTTATCTTGCTTGATGAAAGAATTGGGACGATGCAATTGATTGCAACAGCGTTGGTTGTCTTGGGGCTTTATTATGTTAACAAAGACGAATTGAACTACCTGAAGAAAACAAATTAAAAAAATAATAATGATAATTATGATAATGCTAAATAGTGTATCTATTTGGAGCAAATCGCAAAAAATCCCTGCCCAATTAGGTTGGAAAAAAGATGGTTGGTATTGTAAAAATCAAGTATGAATAAATCATCATCATCATCATCATCAGAAAATATGAATTTATTTATCCAAATCAATTGCGTGTGTATGTGTTTATAATGGGGGTGGGTGTTGTTGACTTGGTATGATCCCTGATAATTACATTTTATTTAAACACCTGATGGAAAGGTTTCTGGTAGATCTCTATCGTTTTTTATTTCCTGCATGTGTAACGGAGACAGAGCATTTGTTTTATCTATAAACAATAAAGCATCATACCTTGAAGATAGTTTTGTAGGGACATAATTTCCATACTTTTCATACTTGGGATTATAAACAACGCCTATTGCCCTTTGCCCCATCGTTTTCTCGTTTTCAGTGTCATCATCATAATAATATATGTAGTTGTTTTTTTTCTTCTGGGTTGTTTTGTCGGTATTGTTGTGATCATCTTTTTGATGTGGGGATGAAAAAATAAACAATTTGTCTTTCCCTATATCATCACTGCTGTTATTCTTGTATAGGCCATGCAATACCTTATCCCAGCTTCCGTCTTTTGCTGGGGGGACGTCCATTTTTTCCATCTTTTCGCCCCATTGTTTTGATGCAATCACAGAACCGCTATATGTGCTAAAGCCAACCAATACCGTGTTTTTACTTCCTCTCTTTTCCCTAACGAGTTGGCCCAAATTTATCATTCCGGATTTGGCCATATCGGTAAACCGTGCGTCACCGATGTGGGTATTGTGTGCCCATACAATTGCTTTTGTCCCGGTAACACCAACGCCACCATCACCAGTATCCTTATCCTTATTGTGAAAATCTATCAGGCGCTCAAGTGTGTTCATCATATGAGTGTCCCTAAGGTTCCATGAATTTACATCACCTTTCATCATTGTACGGTAATACTTTTCGGCCTCTTTTGCTGTGATGGCATTTTGCTCGGCGTTAAAATATTTTTCCTCCTTATTCTGCTGTTCTTTAGTGTAAGCATCATGCTTGTTTCTCAAAGATGCTAATGTTTCAATAACTTCGTCCTCACAGTTGTCAGGTACAAAAGCCGTTGCATGTGCATACCTTTCTACGTCTTTATTGTATGGCTCAAAACAGTCAAAGGCATCCACAGCATTATTTAATGCAGTAGGATCAACTCTCTTTAGATATTGTATGATTGCCTCCAGTGATTCCCACAAGCTGTAGATATCCAGTCCGTAAAAACCCCCCTTGTCTTTCCTAAGGCCATCCATATTGTTGTTGTGAACCTTAATCCATTCTATCAAATCAACCATCTCCTTATTGGCCCACATCCATGTGGGCCATCTGTTAAAAGAATGAAGAACCTTATATGCACTTTGACTAGAATCAGAAAATCCTTTTATGTATTTATTAACCTCAAAGCAATCGGGCCAATCGCCTTCAACAGCAATAAAGGAAAATCCCTTTTCTTTTATTAAGCGTTTTGAGATTTCGCTTCTCCACTTGTAGAATTCTGAAGTTCCGTGGAATGCTTCACCCAACAAAACAATTTGGGATTCACCGACTCTGTCTAACAATAAATCAAGACCTTGGGAAGAACCATTCAATAAGGTGTAATTTAAATCAGTCATGTCTTTGCTATCTCCTATATTATTTATTAGGGGAAAAAAACTATAAAAAGACATAATTAATTATTTGTTTCTTTTATTAGCATGTGTAGTTTCATTTTAAGAATCATTGTTTAAATTTATCCATAAATTGGGACATCATTGAAATTTATAGTATTACTCTACTTTGTTTTGTTTATTTTATTGTTAGCGGACATAAAATCAATTATTTAATCTATCATGCTCCATTTATTGTGCATATTTTTTAACAGGTTGTCTATTGTGGTTAAATTACAATAGCATGAATATGGTTGTAAATGATTTTCTTTTCCCGATCCTAAATATTCATTTTTGCTGTTTGCATTTGATGAGTCTGCTGTATATGGGGATGACTCTGAATTTGCCCTGTTATCCAAAATATCTGGTTTTATTTGATATAGTCAGCAATGCCCTCATCGACCATTATTATCCTCTCTTTAATTTGCTTTTAATTATACTTATTCATCAGATATGCGTATTCAAGAAGGCCTGTTATACTATATCATGAAAGTTTGAAAATAAAGGGTAAAAACTGATATTGGTCAAATCATGGACGAAAACTATTCACGATATGGCTCTGAAAATGCATAGTTTGAAAGATAATGAAAATCAATACCTTTAAGATTTGTTATTGGATGTTTTTATCTTAAATATTTTTTTTGTTGGTAAATGTTATTAGCAATAATAATGTAGTGAATTTTAGATTACATTGGTGGGCATAACAAAAGAATTTACACTTTCAACATCGGCTGCTGAATCATCTGCTTCTGATGATTCTGGTGCAGGATCAATATTTTTCATTGGGAACGCAACGGTTCTTATACGTTTTGCCGGTTTTACTATTCTAACCGATCCAACCTTTATTCACATGCATGAAAAAGTTCATCTTGGATATGGTCTTAAAACCACTCGATTGACAAATCCCGCTATGGAAATTGGTGAGTTGCCTCCACTTGATTTTGTCATACTCTCTCATTTTCATGGAGATCATTTTGATCAGGTGACAATACGGGACCTAGACAAGTCGTTGCCGATTATTACAACGCCTCATGCTGCTGAAGAGTTAAAGGCACACGGATTCAATAGGGCTGAAAAATTAGAGAAATGGGAAAGCGTTATCTACAAGAAAGGCAATATTCATCTTACAATCACGGCAACTCCAGGAAGGCACGGGCCACTTCCGGTTTCGGTTTTTTTACCTCAAGTTATGGGTAGTATTCTTGATTTTCAGACAAAGGGCGGTGACCATCTATTTAGGGTGTATATTACTGGAGATACCATGGTTTTTGGCGATATCGGGGAAATCCCAAAGCGTCACCCAAATATCGATTTGGCATTGCTTCACCTTGGTGGAACTACTGTAATGGGACTTGTGGTTACAATGGATTCAAAAGATGGTCTTAAAATGTTCAAAATAATTGATCCCAAAAAGGCCATACCTATTCATTATAACGATTATGATGTTTTCAAATCCCCTCTTTCGGATTTTCAAAATGAGGTTACGCAGGCTGGGCTTGATAGCCGTATTCACTACTTGAAACACGGAGAAAGTTATACTTTTGATCTAAATAATGATAAAAACTAATTCTCTTTGTTCTATGCTATTAGCAACAAAGACATTGGTGATGTAACACAGGCTATCTCGTAATATTGTCCGTCAATTACGTTTTGAATAAATACGTAAAACATTAAACCAATGGGTCGAATTTTCAATACATATGACATACACAATCAATTGTGGGTTTTAACTATTATGGGTATTATATAAACAATAATTTAGATGGGTTTAACAAACTTTTGTTATTTATCTGTTTTTTTGGTGGCTTTTGTCGCTACTGTTATTTATGTTGAGGATTGGGAAGAATTCATTGAGGTTCTCAATATAAGCGTCGTACCAATATTTTGACATTTTGACAGGATCCATGGCGAAATCTCTTCCAACATTATACCACCAATTTGTCATCAGGGTTTGCCAAAATGTTGTTCCAAAAACAAACGGATTGAACATAGTAAAAATATCATATTCCTTTTCTTCCTCTTTTTTCATCAAAAAGATTTAGATTATGACTTTGCTTTAACTGTATCTTCTGGCGATTTTGGTATGTGGCATATCCATGATGGTTGTATGGATTTGCACGCCGACACTGAATGATTGTATTAACCGGAATGCATTTTTAATGTATTGCGTCATAATCATGTCTCATAGTAAGCAGAAATACCTTACAAACATATTTTTACCCGATAACGGGCTTGTTTTGGATTAATCTTAATTTTTTTAGTTATATTCCTCCTATTTGTTTAATAAATGTACCATGCATCAAGAAAAATGTATTGACAATGCAGGATCCTTTAAAAATATGTTCGAATTTCCTGGAAGTGTATCTCACCAAATACCTATATTGTCGTTTACCATCAAACACATGCATATTAAAATAAAACCTGACTTTATAGAAAAAACCCTAGTAAATTGTGAACAAAAACTCAAAGTTTCCATACTGCAGGACTTGAAAGAAATTAGGCTTGATATAGCTGAGATAAAAATACATAAAATTCAGGCATCAGTCCAAGTACAGGACTTTCAAACTCCAAAAGGAGATGATAAATTAGTTATCCGATTTGTGGATACATTAAGAAAAGATGGCTCGATAGACATTTCCATAACGTATTCTGCTGGTTACTATCCTCAATCTAACGGATTGTATTCTGTTAACAAACCACGGAACGGTTTTCATTTTATTTCTAAAAAAAATAACCATCATGGGGATGTTCAGGCAAGCCAGGCATGGACACAGGGTGAGGCATTGGAGTCCCGGTACTGGTTTCCTTGTTTGGATTATCCTTTGGTTAAATTTTCGTTAGAGGTGGAAATTGTTGCCCCGGAAGATTTCATTGTTATTTCTAACGGAGTTTTATCGGCAAAAACAAAAGAAAGTGATGATCTGATATTATGGAAATACATTGAAAAAAATCCGGTTCCCGCATACCTTGTTTCAGTTGTCGTTGGAAAATTCTCTGAAATAGAAACAAAATATGACTCTGTTTCTTTGCATTATTATTGGCCTAAAGAAATTCCAAAGGAAGATGCAATGCTGACATTTTCGGAGACACCACAAATGTTAAAGTTCTTTGAAAGTTACTTTAGTACTAAATTTCCATACCAAAAATACTCCCAAGTTGCTGTAGATGATTTTGAATTTGGGGGTATGGAAAACAGCAGCTGCACCACATTAACTAGAGTGGTGTTGCATGACAAGAAAACATCAATTAACTATAAAAATGACATATTTTTGGTTTGCCATGAGATTGCGCACCAATGGTTTGGTGACTTGGTTACATGCATGGATTGGCCTCATATTTGGCTAAATGAGGGGTTTGCAACATATTGTGAGCTGTTGTATTGGGAGAACAGTCGAGGCATAGATGAATTTTACTATAACCTAGTTGAATTTTCCGATAAATATTTTGAAGAGGCAAAGGATTTGTATAAGCGGCCCATCGTAACAAAAACATACAAGCATCCTGACGAACTATTTGATGCTCACTCCTATGAAAAAGCAGGATATGTTCTACATATGATTCGAAATTACATAGGGGATGATTATTTTAGAAAAGCTTTAAGAGCATACCTTGAAAGACACAGAGACAGATCGGCAGAATCAAACAATCTTCTTGAAATCATTGAGGATGCATATGGAAAGGACATGCATCTGTTCTTTGACCAATGGATTTACAGGAAAGGGCATCCTGAGCTTGATATAGAGATCTCCATAGAGCATAACAGTAATGATAGTGATAATGGTAATAGTAACAGCAGTGAAAAAGAATGTAACAAAATAAAACTAAAATTGAAAATAATCCAAATACAAGAAGAAAAAAATGATAATGAGACTAACATAATGGATGGCAAAAACATATTTGAATTCCCAGTAGATGTCAAAATAGTCTTCTCCAATAACAATGGGGAGAAGAAGCAGGAGTTGCATGTATTTCATATATCCAAAAAGATCACAGAGAATACTTTTAACATTCAAAATGATGCCAAAATAGAATATGTATCCATAGACCCGGAATCTAAAATCTTAAAAAAGGTAAAATCAATAAAGATTACAGACGAAACAAAAGAATTTCAGCTAAAAGGATTGATCATAAAGCAACTGCAAAACGGAAAAACAGTAATTGAAAGAATAGATGCTGCACGTTTGCTTCAAAATTTGTATTCAAAGGATGTTATTGTTGCATTACAAGAAACAGTTATAAACGATAAGTTTTATGGCGTATCAATAGAGGCTGCAAATACCATCGGTTCCTTTTATGACAAAAATGATTATGAGAAATCGGATACCGCTTATCAATCTTTAAGAATGCTCTTTACCAATAAGTTTTTGTTCAATAATTTTGATCCTAAAATCAAAAGATCTATAATAAAAAACATTGGTGTTTTTGAGAGGGAGGAGTCAATTGATTTGCTTGTGCCATTTGTAAGTGAAAATAACACTGAGTATAAGGAAAGCGATTTTATAAAGTCAGCCGCAGCAACGGCCATGGGAAAAAGCGTTAAGAGGCTGCCATCATCATCAGATAAAAAAAAAGAATTTATAATACCTTTGCTAAAAGATTTTGTCCTATCCGCAAATACCTTTCAAAATATTGTTGCAACTGGGGCTATAGATGGACTGAAGGAATTATCTTCACCAAAGGATGGCAATAATGTTATTGTTTATGATATTGCTGATTTTTTAATTGAAAATACACACCATGAAAAGGATTATTTCATAAGGTCTAGGGCTACCTCTGCTTTGGGCAGGTTCTTGCACAATAAAAATAACAATAAGGCGGGATCTTCAAGCAAAGATAATTTCAATCAAAGGGTATTCAACAGATTGATAGAATTACTAAAAGATGATAGGAGAAGAATAAAAATAAACGCTTGTTTAGCACTTGCAGACGAGGAAGCCAAGTTTGATACCATTACTGAAAAACCAGATAGGCGAATTTATGAATCTATAGAGGCGTTGATATTTGTGGCCGAACATGACATTGACGGTTTTGTGAGGAGAAACGCCGAGGCCAGCGTCAATGTGTTAAAAGAATGGATAAAAGAATGGTCAAGCAAGCCCCCAACACTTGACATAAAAATTAGAGAAACATAAAATATTTTTTGAATAAAGTTTTTTTATTTTATATTTCAACAGAAATGGGCATGTCTATCGTTAAATATATCTTTAATATTATATAACCAATTGTATTTATAGCAATGATGGTGGATTGTTTCATATCTGTAGATTACGTATGTTTATTTATTAGAATAACTTGAAGTTCCCTGTTTATATAATCATTATCCATTTCATAATCTTGGGGACTTGCGTTATATTTCACCAATATTTATATTCATCTTTGATATTTTGTATAGATGAATGATTAATTTTAGAGGATAAAATGCTTATAAAAACAATAAAAAAAATACGATAATAAGAAATAAAATATATGATGTTATCGTTACTAGATGAATTTAAATGAAAATTCAAAGAATTATATCAATGTCCACATAATATCGATTTGCTAGGCAACATGGATGAGAAGATAAACAAAGA
>JACDHC010000013.1 GCA_013821245.1 Candidatus Nitrosopumilus sp. | reverse complement strand
TTTCTTTTTATAATCAAATTGAATATATGATCATCAATCAGTTTACCTTCTAATGCTAGTTTTACTTTGAATAAGGGATCAATTTTTTTCATAATTAATTGCCATTTTTATTATTTAATATTACTTCGTCTATATCAAAAAATAAGCATTCACATTTTTTGTTTATTAATTTGGATAAACAAGGTTCAATGAATTCTTTACCTCCTATTAACTGTTTTATTGGTATGCCGTTATCTAATAGTAACTTCATTTCAAAATTCTTATTGTCTATTATTTTAAAACTTGTTGAATATATTTTTTTTTTAATGGTTTTATTATTAATTTGAAACCTTATATCTCCAATTAATTTTGAAACGATTTTTTCCAAATCAACCTCATCAAGGTTGTCTTCTATGATATTTATTAAAGTATTAATTTGGATTTTATATTGGTAATATTTATTTATGTCCTCAATTTGAACTTCTTGAAAGATTAACCTTATTTTGCCTTTTATTTCAAATATTTGTTGAATGTTTCTAATATGTGGACTATCTATTTTTACGATAAAGGGTCTCCCATTTCCTAAAACAAGGCTGTTTTTATCTTCACTGCCAGACCATGCAATTTTTATATTCTTAGAGCCTGATTGAACATACAGATATTCTAAAATTATACCCTCAATTGTAAAATGTGAATATTGGTTTTCTTCATGATCTTTTTTCTTATTGTTGTGGGTGTTATTGAAGCTAAATCTTTGACCGAGTCCTCTTTTATATTTGTTATAATTTCCTAAAAGTAGGAGTGACCTAGTAGTATATTTTATGCTGTAGTTAAACTGGCTATCTATAAACACTTGTATTCTAATATCTGGATTTAGGTGATCGATGGAATATCCGGTTACTTTTATAATTTCTGACCTAAGAATATTATTATAGTGATTTTTTATATTGGGAAGGCCCTTAATTTTAAACAAAGATCTTAGATTATCCTCTTTTTCAAATAAGAATAATGGAAGACTTGTACCTATATCTATTTTTTTTCCTTGGTTATCTTTAATAAAATAATGTGAATTTATTATATCATTTTGAATAGTATTAATTGTCTTTTGAAAAAGGTTATTACATATGTGACATTCATTTTTTCTGGAAATGATTATTTTAACAGAAGTCTTAAATCTAATTAGATTTTTTTTCGTAAATCTAAAATTCCTCTCATTACAATATTTGCAAATAAGTATGTTATACTTATTCAATTTATAATCATTATCTATTTTGTGTAAATTGATGTTTTTTCCATAGTTTTTAACCAAGACCAAATCTCCTTAATAAGCCATGCATTTGTCTGCCTTTTGCTTGTTTCATCATTGTTTTAGAGTTATTATATTGTTTGATAAGATCTTTGACGTCGTGTTCCATTACCCCAGAACCCCTTGCTATTCTCTTTCTTCGAGACTCGTTTATTGAATCTGGATTCCTCTTTTCTTCTTTGGTGAAAGATTGTATTATAAACCGCCATTTTTCCATTTTTTCCTGAAGTACATCCAAATGATCATCTTTGACAAAATTGGAGAGACCGGGTAAATTTTCTATTACATTTCTAAAGCCCATTTTTCCCATATTTTCCATTTGCGCATAAAAATCTTCAATAGTCATTTTTCCACTTAAAAGCCTTTTAGATTGATTTTCATCGGACTGAATTTCCAAGCTCCTAGCCATTTCTAAAAGAGCTTTTATATCTCCCATACCTAATAATCTGCCTACGAAGCTGGTAGGTGAAAATTGTTCCAAATCATCTATCCTTTCTCCTGTTCCAATAAAAAGTACTTTTGCACCTGTAGCTGCAGAAGCGGCAATGGCTCCACCTCCTTTAGCAGTTCCGTCAAGCTTTGTAATAATTATTCCACTGATTTTTGCATTTTCATGAAAGATTCTTGCTTGGTTAAATGCTTGTTGGCCAATTGTCCCATCTATTATTAAAAAAACATGGTCAGGAGTTACAATGGTGTGCATAGACCTCATTTCTTCTAGTAATCTTTGTTCTTCTTTGTGTCTCCCTGCCGTATCGATAATTATTATGTCTATTGCTTGCTCTTTAAAAAAAACTAATCCGTTTTTTACTATCTCTAGGGCGTTTTTGTTTTCTTCTTCACCATATACAATGGAATTAATTTTACTGCAGTTCATCTTAAGTTGTGTCAATGCTCCAGGTCTCCAGGTGTCTGCCCCTATCACTCCTACTCTGTAACCATGTTTGGTTAACCATCTTGCTAGTTTTGCAACAACAGTGGTTTTGCCGCTACCCTGGATACCCAACATTAAAATTGTATTTTGTCTATCCGGGTGAAAGTTAATTATTTTTTCATCTATTCTTTTCTTGTCTGTGTTTTTTAATAACTCCCCACTATACCCTAATAACCTGGATAATTCTCCATACAGAATAGAAATTATATGGTCTTTCTTTGGCAAACCCTTAGGAGGGGTCTCCTTAAGTGCTCTTTCCTTAAGATTTTTTGTGATTTCTAGCACTAGTTTAACATTCACATCAGAAGACAACAATGCCCTTTGCAGGTCTTTACAAAGTTCATTTATTAACTCCTCATTTATATCTGAAGCACCTACAATTTTTTTTAATGCAGAACGTAGGTTATCTTTTAAGTTATCGAGCATTATTATTACTACTTTGTTATTAAATCAACATCTGATATTTCAAATGTTCCCCTTATGCCATCCCATTTTAAATTATACTTTGCTATTTTGATCCTTTTATTATATATTGGGCAATTCAGCACCATAGTTTCAGCTTCCCCACCTTCAAAAGTTATATTAAACTTAAATTTTTTACTTTCTTTTTTTAACAGTTCATAATTAGTTTTATCTATTGTTCTCCCTAACCATTTTTCATCTAATCCTTGTGCTGCTACTCCAGTGATTATAATTTCAAAACCCGAATTGATTAGATCGTCATAATATTGACAAGGTTCAATACCCCAAACAGGCGAATACAATTTTATGTTTAATTTATTACATATTTCTTGGAATATATTGAGTTGAAATCTACTTGAAATCGTACCATGAGTCAAACCGTCAATAGAATATTGGTCAATTGCTTGTTTTACTGACAAAAGCAGTTTGTCTATTTCGTGTTCTTTTTTTGTATCTTTGCAATATTTTTCAATAATTGGGATTCCAATAGCTTCTGAAATTTTTTTAAATAGAATATTATTAGGAAAATGGTATAACATGCTTTCATCATTAAACGGATGGAGCGAAACTAAACATGGTATTTCATGGCCATGCATCAGTGATTTGTATAACGAGAAAGTACTATCTTTTCCCCCCGAAAATAAACACGCTAGTCTCATAATTCATCATACTGTTTTTTTTCATATAATCTAATAGTTTTTATAATGCAATCTAAATTTTAGATTTATGATAGGCATTGGTGCTGAGTTTATTGCTGGTATTGCAATAGTAGGAATAGGGGTGCTTTTTTTGATTGCAGGTTTGTTGAACCCTGTATGGGCATTAATCATACCTGTTGATTTCGTTATAATAGCTATAGGGGCGGCTACAATGGGACTTGGTATATGGAGTTCAATATATGAAAAAAAACACCCAGTCCACTCAAATCATCATCATTGATTATTTTTTATTCATTTATGTACAAAATCGAATTATTTTTTAATTCTTTTTGCGAACATAGGTTCATTATTGTACTTTCTAATTTTTCATAGTCTGGTAGTTGGCCATCAATACTGCCTTGTAGAATTAACGTTAAATTTATCTTTGAATTTAAAACATCATGTAATTCCTGATTTGTAGTAGTTACATATGGTCTTAAGGATCCCCTAAATATTTCAGATCTTGCACGAATTTTGCCGTCTATTTTTTGTCCAACCGGTGAATCTGGGCCTATTAGAATTATGTTTCCCAAAGAGTCCTTGAATTTATTTGGATTTTCAAGAGCTTCGTGTGTAGCCATTGAGAGAGCTGATTCACGGGTGATAATATGTGGAATATTGATAAAATTATTTACAAGGTTATCCCATTCGTTTCTGGGAATAGTAGTTAAATCTCTATTATAATCATAATTTCCAGTAAAATGGATGGTTGAATAAATTTTTCCATAACGTGTTTCAATTGTATTAAATATTCTTTTCAATGCATCCTCGTTCTCAAAATCTATGCTGTGATGATGAAATCCTTTGAAAAACTCATTAGTCTTTCCAAAAGATTCATTTTTGTGTGTGAGTATGATGGTCTGTTTTACTTTTGCCAAATTGGTTATATTGGCAATTCTTTTAATTATGGATAATGTGTTTGCATCGTCGGTTGTTGAGGTAATTAATAATGTTTTTCCTTCCAGCGATAAATTAAAATCCACATCTATGTTGTTATTTACTATTGGTTTTACTGGATAAAATACCCGATCGTTAGGAATAATCTTGCCGTTAATTAATTTACTTATGGAGTCTGTAGATAAATTAAATACCATTTCAGCAACATCTTCTTGAGATAAGAATTCGTTGTCTACAATCATTTTCTTTGTATTTTTCTGAACCTTTTCAGCAATTTCCTGTACTTTTTCTAAAAGTCTTAATAGTGATTCTTTGCATTCTTCTAACCCTAAATTTGTTTCATTACCCTCTTTAGTGATGTTTTCTGCAACTTTCATGACTTCTTTTTCAACCACGTCTTGTTTTTCGCCTAAATAGGTAAGCAAAGCATTGGTCGCATATTCAATCTGCTTATTTGTTAATCCTTTAAATCCACCAATCCGTAGGAACTCTGCAGCGGCTTTTGGATAAACTGTTTTATATATTCTATCAGAATGCACAGGGCCTGGGTTGGTGCCTATGGATTTTATTCCCTTTGAGATTAATTCCCAAGCCAATGCTTCCGTTAATCTATTCTTTGCCCCCTGTGCAGCTGTATAAGGTGTTCGGAATCTGTATGGTCTTTGTTCGAACTTGTTTTCTTCTGTGAAAAAGGTGGATATCGTGATTATTTTACCATCCGCTTTTAACGCTTCTAAACTTTTTATACTAGTCCAAAAAGTTCCTGTAAGGTGTATTGACACGCATTCTTTAAAATCAGAATAACTAGAATTGGTAAAGATTTTTACAGGTCCTGACACACCTGCATTATTTACTATAACATCTATTTTTCCAAATTCAGATTTTATATTATCAAAAAGATCATTGATTCCAATTTCGTCTGCCACATCGACACCAGAATAATATTTAACTTTTGTGTCAAACCCCTCTTTTTTTATGATTTCATTTAAAATTTTAGAAGCTTCTAATAGTGGCTCTTTTCTCCTGCCCAATATTATTATATTATAACCAAGCTTTGCAAATTTCCTTGCTATGGCCTGACCTATGCCAGTTCCACTACCGGTAACAAGAATAGTTTTATTTTCCTGATTCATTTTAATAAATATGAAGGAATAATCCTCTTATATTAATTGTATTTTCAAAAAAAATTTACTTTTTCTCAAATAAAAAAAAGATATACGCATTTATAAAAAAAAACTTATAAAAACAAGATTATTTCAGATACCATAGATATGCAAAATTATGGATTTGTTAATACAATTTCTGACATGGAGGTATTATTAAGATGAGAATAAAATTTGGTTTGACATTTGGTTTAAATGTTGCAAGACTTGGTTTAGATGAGACACAGGTTATTACAGCTGCTCAGGTTGCTGATAGAACCAATTTTGACTCCATCTGGGCAATGGATCATACAAATGTGCCACAATGGAAAAATGCAGTAGTTAATGACGCATGGCTAATGTTGGGTGCTATTGGTGCTGTTACAAATAATGTTGAACTAGGAACTTGTGTAACCGATGCGATAAGAAGACATCCTTCTACTATTGCATTATCTACAGTTACCCTTGATAGAATAACAAAAGGACGGGGAATACTGGGCATTGGGGCGGGGGAAGCACAAAATGTCATAGATTTTGGCATTGAATTTAGTAAACCCGTAACAAAATTTAAAGAACAGTTAGAGGTCATTGAAAAGTTATTCGAGTCCAACCCTGATAATAAAGTAAATTATGCTGGAAAGTATTATAATTTATTTGATGCTTGCTTGCAAGCAAAACCCATTCGAAAGCCAAGACCACCTGTATATATAGCTGCTGGTGCTCCAAAAACATTGGAGTTATGTGCAATGTATGGTGATGGGTGGATACCCATAGGCTACACGCCGGAGTTATTTCAAAATCATGCAAATGTTATTAAAGACCATGCCAAAAGACTAGGAAGGGATATTTCCCTTTTTGAATTTGCAAATGATGTGGATGTTTATTTAACCGAAGACGGTGAAGGAGCTTGGGAAAAAATGAAAAATGCAGTGAAAGTCAGTTTATATAAGCCAGAACTTCTAAAAGTTCATAATATTCAACAAGATTCAGAATTTGATTTCCGAAAGTATTTTACTGAGTACGCAATGAATAAACCCGAATTAATGGAACAAATGAAAAAAGCATCTATTAATATTCCAGATGATGTAGCCAGGACTGCGATTGGGGTAGGAAGTCCAGATGATGTTATAGAAATGTTAGAGAGGTTCATAAAGGCCGGGACAAATCACTTTATTATCAGATTCTGGGGAGATGGTTTATACAAAAATATAGAAACATTCGGAAACAAGGTAGTACCGTATTTCAGGGATTTGGATAAGTAAGTCGCTAAAAAAAACTATCTAGGGTAATATTCTTATTTGTTTTTAATGCTTTTTTTTCTCCCCACTTTAATCTATTTACCGGTTCTGCGTTGTACCCTAAAAAATTGAGATATTTTGCAAACTCTACCTGAAACCCATGAATTGTAAAAATCTTTTCCGGCCTGCTTTTCTTTGTAACTTCTAAAAGTTCGTCAAAATCACAATGGTCGCTAAATGGAAAGACATAATCTAAACACATCCTGTGGCAATAATTTTTGTTTACTGCCCAACCACTAAAACCTACAGTAACTGCACCGAACTTTTCTTTTAAATAGTTAATAAACGTGTTTTTTCCGCTAATTAATGGATATATTAATACCCATGGTTTTTTGTCCAACATGTTTTTTTCTTTTGCACGTGATAGAGATGTGGATTCCTCTAATACAATGCCAAAATTTTTATATATATTATTAAACTGATAAATGCTATCATGTACAATAAGGGGTTTCCATAACCCAAATAATGCGGTTAGAACTTGAGCTTTACCTAAAGAATATCCCATTAATATAACTGGGATTCCTCTTGCATACATTTCCGAAATCAATGAATTTACTTGATAAATTACCCTATCAAGAGGAGGAAATTTATATTCTGGTTTGCCAAAAGTTGACTCTATGATTAGTGTTTCTACTTTTGGTATTTCGGGCTTATTTAAAAATGCCCTCTTTCTCGTTGAGAGGTCTCCTGTATAGAAAACTTCCTTTTTGAATAACAGACCTTTTGACCCTAACATATGACCATTGTCTATTAACTTAAAGTCTTCAAATGACTCTATATTGTTGCATATATTGTATCCCCTGATATTTGCAATTTCCGATGTAGCATTGGAACTAATAATTTTATTTTTTAAATTGAATTTTTTCAGATATTTTTTATTTAAGAGATGATCTGTATGGGCATGAGAAATAAATACGTAATCTTCATCTATTAAGTGGATAGGATCTAAGTATATTTTAGTTTTATTGCTTTTTAAAAATATTTCATTGTTCTTATCTAGAATTACCTTATATTCTATCACTATTTTTTTATTTTTTTGTCATTATATTTATTTTGTTTTTCCATGACTCAACATCTTCCTTTATGTAAAAAGTTATTGTTTCATTAAAATTAAATTTGGCTTTTTTAATAAAAGATTGATTGAATAGTAAAATAGTTTATGTTTTATTGGACGGAATAGGTGATCTTCCCCATCCTGATTTAAATGAATTGACTCCATTGGAGTCTGCTATTACCCCTAATTTGGATAGAATAGCAAGAAATGGAATCTCGGGGCAAGTAATGAGTGTGGGTGAAGGTATTGCCCCTCAATCAGATATTGCAGTATTTAATATGTTAGGGTACAATTTTAAAGATAAAGACTATGTTGGAAGGGGGGTTGTAGAATGCCTTGGATGCAACATTGATTTTAAAAGTGGAGATTTAGCTTTAAGAGGTAATTTTGCCACTATTGACTCTAACAAAAAAATTATAGATAGACGAGCTGGAAGAATAATTTCCAAGCAAGACTCTATAGAAGTCTGTAACTTGATCAATAAAAATATCCGCATTTCTGCTGACCTGGAGATCACTATAGAGCCTACAATTGGCCACAGGGTCATATTGCATTTTAGAAAAAAAGACAAAGTATTGGGTGAAAATATAACTAACACTGATCCTGCCTATGATAAAATTGATGGCATTGGGATAGCTAAATCAACCTCAACCAATGAACTATATGTTGCTGATTCCCAATATAATGATGAGGGATCCAGGTCTTCTGCCAATATTGTGAATTCCTTTTCAGATCAAACAATTCGTTTGTTAAATAACTGTGACGTTAACACTAGGAGAGCAAACAATGGCTTGTTACCAATTAATTGTATCCTTTTGAGAGATGCTGGAAATAGATACCCTCACGTCCAACCCATAAATGAAAAATACGGTCTTGATTTTGCATCTCTTGTTGATATGCCCGTAGAGATAGGGATTTCAAAAATTCTTGGTATTAAATCATACGAAGCAGGTAAACCTGATGAATATGAACTAAAGTCTGAAACACTTTTAAATAATATCAAAAACCATGACTTTTTTTATGTTCATATAAAGGGACCCGATGAATTTGGCCATGATGGTGATGCTAAAGGGAAAAAGAAAAATATTGAAGAAATAGACAAATATTTTTTTAAAAATTTAGGAGAGGGAATCAAGGATTTTAAAGATATGGACGTAAATTTTATTATTTCAAGTGATCACTCTACCCCATGCATTAAAAAATCTCATACTGACGATCCAATACCACTTCTTGTTTCCGGTAAAAACATTAAAACTGACGGAACCTCAAGATTTACTGAATCATATTCAAAAAAGGGAAAAATTGGTAAAATACTTGGTTATAAAGTAATAGAGCAGTCTTTGCATTATCTTAATCCAGTTATTGATAAATAATTTGAACTAGTGACTTAGTTTAAACCTTAATAGTGCTCCTATTTTTCCTAAACTTTGGATAGCCGCACCTTCTTCTGTTTTAGATGAGATTATCTCAAGTCTAGTCCCACTCAATGCAGATAATTCCTCTAAATAGTCAATGATATCTTTTTCTGTTATTCGATAATCCATGCTAGAACAAACTGAGCATGGGTTTGAGTTTAGGTTTTGTTTGGTTTCGACCAAATGTTCATGGTCTACTATTTTTTCTATAGTGTTATTGCACTTATTGCAGATAAATTCCAATCTGATTAAATTTATATCATCAGTCACAATTATGAGATCGGTAATACCTGACTTTAATTTGTCTACAATATCATTTAAGCCATAGATTCCTAATCCCTTTCCGGAGTAGACTTCGCTCATGAATTTTTTAACTAATTTCTTTTCTTCCATCGATCGAAATTCAGACATTATGCCTTGTTCATTTACTTTGTCAATTATCTCCCTTATGCCCTCATCGCCAGTATATGATGTGTCTAGTATGGAAATGATGTTATTTTGTAACCTATAGTCTAAATATTCTTCTCGAATAAATGTGTCCTTTGTTGGCCCAGGCCCTCCAATTACAAGCCCTTTGACTGTGTATTCATCTATAAATATTTTTTGAGCATAATCGGCTACCCGGTGGTAATATTCATTGAGCTCATTATCTCTTAACCTTTCAAACCTTCTTGCAGATTGCCCTCCTTGTCTGTGTTTGCCTGCTACCCCTGAAGTTAATGTTTCAACAGTTTGCCATCTCTCCCCTGTTAAAATGCCCAAACCTGTTTCTTGGGTATCTATCGAAATTATTCCAATGACTTTATCGTCTTTTAACATCTCTTTAATGTGATCCATCCAAAAATGATCGTCACATCTGTACAAGCTTATTTGAACTGGTTTTGGGGGTATGATTGTATATATTTCAATTTTTTCTGTTCCAATGCCTTTGCCTGTAGAAATAGCTCCACAAAATATGACTAATCCATTTTCAGGAGTTTCCTTATAAAGTTTTAATTGTTCCATGGTTTTACTTAAGGCATCTTGAACATGGGTCTTGGTGAGATCTGATTTGATGTTGGATGCGGTACCTGACTCATTTCTTAATTGTGCAATTACATCATAGATTGGCCTTCTTGGAGGAATATACACAGTTACTAATTCTGTTCCATGTCCTGATATTTTTGACAAGTCATTTAGCATTTTTGTTATTTTGTATTTTTTTACCGAATCCCATTTTTCCTCACCTTTTGATGGTTGGGGCATAAACAATGTTAATTTTTGCTTAATTTAATTATTGATTATTGAATTTGAGTTTAAAATGTAATTCATGCAAATAACAAATTATTGATAGTCCTGGACAAACTCTCTATACTTTTATTGTTTTTGCTTTTTTTATATATTTTTTTAATGTGTATTATATATACTGATAAAACTTTATGCAAAATATTTATTTAAAAGATTTTAGTGAACTTTTTAGATAGAAAGAATTGTCGGAAATCAGGAAAGATTATTATGTTCAAGATAAATTTGTTTTAATCCCTAATAATGCAAATACGAATGAGGACCTTCAGAATATCATTAATCAAAGCGTTCTTCCATATGTCTCAAAAGACAAAAATGAATGCCCCTATTGTCCAGGAAACAAACATCTTTCTGATCAATTAGTTTTATCTTTTGTTGTCAAAGATGGCATGCTTCAAAGAATGTATGATTCTCAAGAAGATGAGCATGAAAACTGGGCTATAAGGGTATTTGAATGTAAAAATCCATTAGTTACAACAACCCCAAATCATGAATATTCTGATAAGCCCTTTTATAGGGAGCCAGCTTATGGATATGATTTAATTATAATACCAACTCCCCAACATGAAGAATCTTTAACTGATTTAACTGTGGACCAATGGACAAATTTATTGTTGGTGTTACAGGATAGAGTCAGATGGCTTTATAGTCAGAGAGGTGTTACATATGTAGCTATTTATGGTAGTCGTGGGAATAAAGGCGGTAGTACGATTAACCACCCTAATTTTCGTATTACCACGTTTTCCTCTATACCGCCAATTATTGAAAAAGAAGCTAAAACTTTTCATCAATTGATAAATGAAACAGGTGTCTGTCCTGCTTGCAATATGATTGAATCAGAGACTAATGGCCCCAGACAGCTTTTTACTACTGACAACTTTATTACACTAGTACCTTGGGCCCCTACCTACAATTATGAATTTTGGATATGTCCAAGAAAACACTCTGCTTTTTTTTCTAAAACTAGTCAAAAAGATATTGCGGATTTATCGCTGGTTATTTGTTCAGCAATGCGTGGAATGGATACTGTTTTAGGAAGAACTGATTTTAGTATTGCATTTCATATATCTCCTGAAAAGAAGAATAGCAGGCAGCTCCATTGGCATATAGAAATTTACCCGCTTATAGCTTCTTGGTCTGGCCTTGAAAGGGGATTTGGTATTTTTGTTAATTTGTCAAATCCTGAATATACAGCTGAGGTTTTGGGTGCTGCATCTAGAAAAGAATTAGCTCGCCTAATTGGTATAATTTGATAAAATTAAAATAATCATTCTTTTAACTAAAAATAAAAGATGTTAAAAACTGGTGAGTGGTTATCTTTATCCGTTTTAGGCTTAGTTGTTTTATTTGTTTTTCTATCCATTTCTTTCTATACCTTTTTAATTGGACCTAATTCTGAAGGTCCTCAAAGAATCATAGAACCCTCAAGTTCATTTATCCAAATAATTTTTCTTTCTGTAGGTCCCGCTGTGGTCCTATCTTTTTTTACAAATGCCATATCAAGAGACGGTTCGAAATTATCATCGCTATTAGTTGTTTCCTCTGGTGTTATACTGATAGTTGGAATGATTTATGTTTCATTTCTAATACCACAGGTAAAACATATTGAATTGCCACTGTGGATTTCTAACACACCTTTGATTTTTATGGGATTTGGCGTATTATTATTTTTGATTGGTGTATCTAAATATAGAAAGAGCACACAAAAACGAAATACTGCATTTGATTCTAATTGATCACAATTTAAAGGTAAGTTATCTCTATTGAAAACGGATATTAATCGACAAAAAATAAAAAATGGTGGTAATGCATTAAACTTTAAGAAAGAAAATTTATTTTTACCAATCACAATTAATTCAACCAACCTTGATACTGTTTTTTCACAAAATAAGGATTCTAAAAAAATTTTGGCCATAGTTATTGGAACCAAACCTGACTTCTATAAACAGGCTCCGTTGTTATTGGAGGCCAAAAGGGAAAACCTGCCTGTTTTTGTAATTTCTGCAGGCCAACACTATGATGATCTTTTGAGTTATGGCATTAAGGAATTCGGTTTAAGTGATTCGATCGTTTGTGATCTGAATATAAGAGGGGATTTGATGGAAAAATCCAGTGATTTAATTTTTAAATTTGGCAATTTCGGTCGATATTTAAAGAATAGTTATCCCAATCAACATATTTTACCAATAGTGCATGGTGATACATTAGTAGCTGGAATGGCAACATTATCCTGGGTTTTTGGTTTGGGCCAAAAGGTAGGACAGAATGAGGCTGGTTTACGTTCCATGAGCCCAAGAATACTAAAGACCATTGGAATCAATCAAACACCGACTAAACAATTTTTAGAAAAGTTTTTTTTAGACCAGTTAACTGATGATTGGATATTAACTAGAGAGGAACCATTTCCTGAGCAAATCGATACATGGGTTTGCTCTGCTGGTACAAAGTTCTTTTTTGTTCCATCAACCCTCAATAGGGATAATTTAATTAGGGAGGGATATCCTGACAATGATATTTATGTTGTAGGTAATTCTGTAGTAGATGCAATAGATTTAAAGCGAAATAATAAACCAAAAGACAGCATATTTGACATATACCCTAAATTAGAATCCGGTAACTGGATTCGAATGGATATACACAGAAGAGAGAATCTGACATACCATAGATTTAATGCAATTATTGGGGGATTGATTGACCTGATAACTAAAACACAGTTTAAAGTTGTTTTGGTATTATTAAATGCAACCATTTCTGCTTTAAACAGATATGATCTTTATTCGAAACTAAAAAACCTGGAGGAACAATACAGTGAAAAATTCATAATTACAAATTTATGGAAAGAGTATGGGCATGTTGTGGAGTTTTTGGATAGTGGTAAATGTTGGGCAGAAATCACTGATTCGGGGTCTATGCAAGAAGAATTGTTATACTTTCCGAAAGTTTGCTCTTTTACAATTCGATTGAACACCGATAGACCTGAAACTATATTTGATGCTAAAGGAAATTTGTTAATTCCGCCAATAAGCAGGTCCTGGTTACGAGAAATTGTGTCAATGATATATGAAAAAAGGGAAAATTATGGATTTGATTTCAATAATAAAAAACAGATATACGGAAAACCCGGTGAAGTCTCAAAGAAAATAGTAAAAATACTTAAAGAGGAATTCGAAAATGACAAAAACAATTTTTTTCCTTGGCTGCA
This sequence comes from Candidatus Nitrosopumilus sp., assembly GCA_013821245.1. GTDB lineage: Archaea > Thermoproteota > Nitrososphaeria > Nitrososphaerales > Nitrososphaeraceae > Nitrosocosmicus. The sequence continues at coordinate 8,527 of JACDHC010000013.1, read as the reverse complement.
TCAGCGATTTAATTATTGGAGTGAGAAAGATGATTTTGAATATTTGTAGAATAAGAAAAGACACAAAAGTCAATTGTTTTATAGTTAATTTGAAACATGATTACATATTATAACCCTTGAAAGTGTTAAATAAAGTAATTTTCATCTAAAACAATCGATAAAGCAATGCTTTTTATTGATTGGTTTTGAATAATGTTGATTTTTATTGTTATAAAACAAATTAGGTGAATATGTAATAGAATTAGCACTGCTCAAAAACAATTTTTCTAACATTATGGAGAATAATTAATAATATACAATAAAATGAATGTCCACATAGATGTAAAAAACAAAAATACCTGTATTTATAAACTTGCTTTTACCTTCACCAAACAATAGCATTTTTTTCAATGCCAATTTTTATAAAAGTATGTTTATTATATCATGGAGGTTTAATTATGCCCTCCACCAATCAAATCCAATAAATCTAATACTTTTATTTTCTGGTTCTACAATAGCTAAAATAAATTGCTTTTTTACTGTAGTTGCAAGCCTGCCTGCTAAAACTATGTCAACACCAGTTATTTTTTGAGATGGTTTTAACACCTTTACCAAGTATGGCGCATGATCGATTCCTGGGCCATGGATGTACACCGCAAAATCGCACCCAAATTTTATTCCCGGAGATACTACATAGCCTTTATCTCTAAGATTTTCAAAAACAATATATTTAACCTCAAAATCGGTGTATTGTCGCTTACAAATATATGTTATTTCGTTTAAAGTAATCTGTTTTCCATTATTTTTGATAATATCCAATTTGTTATTTAAAAATAGGTAATATCCCTCAATTAGATCAAGAACAAGTTGCGAATCAAAATCAATGCCTTTTGGTTTTGCAATACCCAATGGTTTACCATAATATCCTTCACCAAATAAATTTCTGGATTCAATAATGTCATGGATGAAAATTCGATTTTCTATTAATTGACCTGTATATCTAGTCATTACACACTTAAAGCCAAAACTGAAGCTGAATTAGAAAATTTATGACTAGTTGGTCCAATTGCATTTTCTGTTTTTATATGTATAGATCTGAACATTTCATTTAATTTAAAAACAAAACTAACCATAAAGCGACACACGTTTTTTAGTATATCTGGCTTAAAGTGTTAAAATGTTCTTTTATTATTTTTGCTTTTTTATCTTCACAAACTGCATCCGAAGAGGTTGTAAGTTCTTCCGAATATTCCAAAAATCTATTAATACTGCATTTTAATATTGTTGAATATGTTATACTTTTAGCTTGAAACCCACGTTCTCCACGATACATCATTCAATTTAAACTAAATCATCTTAATAATTCTTTTTTTTACAATTATTGTTAATCTAACAGAGTGAAGGATAATGAGAAACGATGTTTTTTATATTTTAATTTCCATTTTAATGATATGTATTTAAAAAGTTTTCCTTTATTTCTATTAAATCCCTTAAAACAGAACTTGCTGTTTCCATTCCACCAGCTCCTCGCCCAATAATTGTTTGATTTCCTGAATGTTCAGATTTAAAAGTAACTGCGTTTAAGGTTCCATTAACACAAATTGGATCATCTTTTGATAATACAGATGGCTGCACAGAAAGATTATTATCATCACACTTCGCAATAAGTTTTATATTATTTCCATTTTTAATTGCATCACTAATATCTTTGAGTTTAACTTCTGCTATTCCTTTCTTGTCAACGTCTTTCATAGACACCTTGTATCCCATTACCCAATTTGCCATTATCACTAGTTTAGCTGCTGCATCATCACCGTTTATGTCCAATGATGATTCTGCTTCTGCAAAACCATTTATCTTTGCATCATTGAATGCCTGATCAAAAGTAAAACCCTCTGTCATTTTAGTTAAAATGTAATTGGTAGTACCGTTTAAAATTCCACTAAATGAAGTTATTTTGTCACCTTTTAAACAATGTTTGGCAAATTCCAATACTGGGGTTCCCCCACCGACCGTCCCACTAAATCTTAGCATTACGTTGTTATAGTCTGATAACTCTATTAGAGACGGAAAAGATAAAGCAAGGGGGCCTTTATTTACGGTTATTACGTTTTTATGTGTTCTCAATGCAGAAATTATGTGGGATTGTCCTGGCTCTCCGGAAATTAGATTTGTGGGTGTCAGTTCCAAAAACACCTCTGCGTCAATGTTCTCAATATAGTTTTCAAATTTTAATTTATCGGATGAATATTTAGCAACAGTTCCAAATTTTTTTTTAACCATCAATAATTTTTCAAGGTCAAGACCAGTTTGAGAGTAAGCAACACCATTACTATCTGCACAAGCCACAATCCTTGGTTTTATTCCATAGTTTCTATATAAGGAATAGGAACTATCAATTAATAATTTAATAAAGCTTTGACCCACAACTCCCATTCCACATATAATTAATCTCATTTAGTTTCTTCTTTTTTTTACAAATACTGTATATAATAAAATTTGTATTCAAGAACAATTACCAACTATGTTATATTATGTTTAAAACAGCTCATAACACATTAATAAATGAAAACAAGTAATAAAATAAAGAATGTTGTATCAGGCTGATGGATCAGGAGAAACCGGGCATAGTTTCTCCTCTGATATAAAATCAGATAATCATTTTGATGTTATTATAATCGGGTCGGGACCCGCGGGTTACACAGCTTCTATTTATACTTCTAGAGCTAAATTAAAAACGCTAATAATTACGGGTAGCCTGCCTGGTGGGCAATTAATGACCACAAGTGAAGTAGAAAATTATCCTGGATTTCCAAATGGCATATTTGGCCCAGAATTAATGATAAACATGAAACAACAGTCTGAACGATTTGGGACAGCGATGATAACTGATGAAGTTAAAAAAGTTAATTTTAATCAAAGGCCTTTTGAAATTTATACCGAATCGTCAATATATACGGCTGAAAGCGTGTTAATTAGTACTGGTGCGACACCAAGGAAGCTTGGTATAGAGCCCGAACAAGCATTTGCTGGAAGGGGTATTTCTTATTGTGCCACATGTGATGGGCCCTTTTTCAAAGATCAACACATTGTAGTTGTGGGTGGGGGTGATACTGCTTTGGAAGAAGCCAGTTTTTTGACAAAATTTGGAAAATCAGTTAAAATAATACATAGAAGAGAACATTTAAGAGCAAGCAAAATTTTACAAGAAAGAGCCTTTGAAAACCCCAAGATAGAGTTTGTTTGGAACTCGAGTGTAGTTGATATCAAAGGTGATAACAAGATATCGTCAATTATTATTAAAAACATTAAAAATGGCGAGGAAAAAAAACTAAATGTTGGTGGATTGTTTGTGGCCATAGGTCATGAACCAAATACGTCTATATTTAAAGGCCAAATAGAAATGGATGACAAAGGGTATGTCATTGTTAACAACTATACACAAACAAATATTGATGGCGTTTTTGCTTCTGGTGATGTTCACGATCATCGGTATAGGCAGGCTATCACTGCTGCAGGTTTTGGTTGTATGGCTGCATTAGATATTGAAAAATGGTTGGCAGAGAAAAGAAACTGATACCCCATCTATTACATTTTAAATGTAGGGGCCTTAGTAGGCCAGGGGGGGCAATAAAATGGAGTTCTTTAAGTTTCTAGTGTACTCTTGCTCAGTAAACAAGTTTTGCTGAAGATAAAGGCTCTTAAATTTCCTGCCATCGTCAGCAAAAATTCCCACAAATACTCCTTCATCTATGTTTTTTATGTATTCCATCATTGATGCCATTACGGCGCCGGAAGATGGCCCAACCAAAATGTTCTCCTTTTCCTGGATCATTTTTACCATTTTAAATGATTTTTCATTTGTAGCAGTATACCAGTCATCTACTACTTTTTCTCTCCGCAAAAAGAGTTCGGGTTTAGACGATTCTTCAAAATTCCTTAGTCCCTGCAATAAATGGTTTTGTTGAGCTTGAATAGCTATTACCTTCACGTTGTTATCCTTTTCTTTTAGATATGTCCCAATGCCAGTTATTGTGCCACCCGTTCCGCATCCTGTAAAAAAATGGGTTACTTTGCCCTGGGTTTGCTTCCAAATCTCCGGACCTGTACTTTGATAATGAGAAAGAAAATTTGAATCGTTCTCATATTGGTTAGGCATATAATAAATATCTGGGCGGGGTTTTGAAATTGCATAAGCTAGTGCAATGCTTTGATCCGTCCCTGCACCAACTCTGGGGCACAAATCGTCACTAGTTTCATGCAATGTTGCTCCTAATTTCCTTAAAATGTTTTTTGTTTCTTCACTTACCTTTTCTGGAATAACTATTTCTACTTTATAGCCCAGGTGGGAAGCTATTCCAGTTAACGCAATTCCCGTATTACCTGAAGTTGGCTCAATAATTATACTTTTATCTTTTTTCAATAACTTTCTATCTTCTGCGTTTTTAACCATCCAATAGGATGCCCTGTCTTTTACAGAACCAAAGGGATTGTACCATTCTAATTTTGCAAATATTTTTATTTTATCTGAGGAAAAACTTTTTAGTTCTATTAAGGGTGTATTGCCAATTCTATCGAGTATACTTTTTTTATTGGCTTCTACAAAAGTTGTCGATGTCATTTTGTTCATTTTGCCTTTTTAATCGTAAATTCTAAATCTGCATTATTTTTATTTAATGAGACCAATTCATGCCCATTACGATTTACCCACCTTGAAATATCTTCCTCTGAATCTGGATCATCGGATACTATACGGAGAGTTTCACCTTTTATCATTTTTTCTATTTCGATTTTTGTTCTAAATACTGGCTCAGGGCAATACAGTCCCCTTACGTCAATTGTTTTCAAATCGGGTTTGCTATTATCATTTGAACCGGAAGACATTACATAATAAAAACCCTCTTTTATTAATTAAATGTTTATGTGGGTTTTCACTTTACTTTCTTAATGAAGATTATACTTTATTGTGCCAGATAACCGGTCAAGAGCCAGCTTGAAACTGCAAAAATAAATTTATTGCCCTTTTTAGCAAGGTTTTTGTTTGTATAGTTATTGATGCTCCATTGTATTTGTTATAGTTTAGGTAACATGGTTAATATCATAACTAGAAATCCATACTGAGTGTTAGTAGGTTCTTATTGTATCGGTGTTTGTAATTTTATTTGTTTTATTATGTGGAAATTGTGCAACGCATTTTATTAATTATATGGTTATTTGTATTATTGTGAGATTTTTTCTATCTTAATATCGGCCCTAAAAACGGAAAGATTTTTTTTGCTTCAATAACTTAATATTAAGTATATTTATGGAGAAAGGTTTGTCCTATGCTCGTAATATTTGATGTAGAGGGAGTTTTATTAAATGCTGAATATCTTCCGGTATTAGCCAAGTTAAAGGGACCTGAAAAAGAAAAAGAGATATGGGATATTACTAATAAAGGTATTCGTGGCGAAATGGACTGGGAGGAAGGCCTTAAGGAGCGCGTACATGCTTTGCGGGGTATAGATTACAATGATGCATATGAAATAGCACAAAATCTTGAGATTATGCCTGGAGCCAAGCAACTCTGCTCGTTTTTAAAAAAATCCGGGTGGAAAATGGTTGCGGTATCTGGTGGATTCACAATAATTACAGATAGGTTGGTAAAAGAGTTGGAATTGGACAAAATATTTGCAAATAAGCTCATTTTTAACGATAATAAACTAGAGGGTGTCGATATTGCCGTTACTTCAGATAAATCTCTATCAGTAAAATCCTTTATTGATGAAAATGGCTTTACCAAAGATGAAGTTGTTGTAGTGGTGGATGGAGCTAATGATCTGAAACTTTTCAATCTATCTTCTTTTACGGTTGGATTTTGTCCTGTTGACATAGTAAGAGAAAAAGCAAGTTTTGTTATCGATAACAAAAACTTGGCGGAGTTGATCCCTATTTTTACAGCCAGGTTTGAAAATAAACTAAAACAAATAAAACTTGAAGGTGGGTGTTGATTCTTTATCAATAACAATCTTTCCTGTAAAAATAAATAAAAATGTGGAAAAAAACGATAACATTGCTAGTCTGATTTGTGAATCTATAGATTCAAACAGCTTACAAATCAAAGAAAATGATATCCTTGTAGTTGCCCAAAAAATAATTTCTAAATCTGAAGGTCGATTATGTTGTTTGGATGGTGTTGTTCCATCAAAGGAAGCGTTAAGTATATCTGCTATTCACCAAAAAGATCCCCGTCTGATTGAATTAATCCTTAGGGAATCGATAGACATCATCAGAGTGACAAATAAAAATTTAATAGTAGAAACAAAACATGGATTTATTTGTGCAAATGCGGGTATAGATCAGAGTAATGTTTCTGTTAACTCGGACATTGTTTTACTATTGCCTGAAAATCCGGATGAATCCGCGAAAAAAATAAAAAGATATTTTTACCATAAACTAAAAAAAAACGTTTCAGTAATAATTTCTGATACCTTCGGTCGTCCGTTTAGAAAAGGCCAAACAAATGTTGCCATAGGTGTTGCCGGAATTTGCCCCTTAAAAAGCTATATCGGGAGAATAGATACATTTGGTAAAACTTTACGGGTAACCGAAATAGCAGTTATTGATGAATTAGCATCTTCTGCGGAACTTGTAATGGGAAAAACCTTGGAAGTTCCGGTTGCCATTATTAGAGGATATGAGTATCAACCTTTACACTCTGACGACACGGGTGTTTCAATTAAATCTATTTTTAGGGAAAAATCTCAAGATTTGTTTAGAGGCCAATAACAGTTTTTATTTTAGTATTGCAAAATAATTTATCTCTTGGTTCTTTTTATTTTATGAATGGATATTGTTGATAACATACTTTTAGGGGATAAAAGATCTATTGCTCGTTCTATTTCCATAATAGATGATAACGACCCTCAGTCTAATGAGATTTTAAAAAAAATATACCACAAAACAGGCAATGCTATTACAATCGGATTTACCGGTCCGGGTGGTGCAGGCAAAAGTAGTTTAATTGGACATCTGATTCCATATTTTAAGAGTTTAGGCTATAAGATAGCTATATTGGCGGTAGATCCCACTAGCCCTATTACTGGGGGTGCGATACTTGGAGACCGGGTAAGGATGCAATCAACAATGGATGATGAAGACGTGTTTATGAGAAGCTTTGGCTCCAGAGGAACAATGGGTGGTATTTCAAAATCATTAAGAAATGCGATTAGGATTCTGGATGCAGCTGGATTCACTCTTATATTGGTTGAAACTGTGGGTGCCGGACAATTAGAGGTTGAGATTTCAAAAGTTGTTAATTTGACTACGGTGGTCTTTAATCCAAATACTGGTGATTCCATCCAGGCCGTTAAAGCCGGGTTAACTGAAATAGGCGATGTATATATAGTCAACAAATCCGATATGGAGGGATCCGGCACATTATATTATTCCCTGTTGGATTTGATTGGTGAAACACCCAGAAAGCCACTGATTGCAAAAACTTCAACCAAAACAGGTGAAGGTTTACAGGAGCTATGTCTGAATATAAATAGCATAATTAAAGATGATGGATGGGTTTATAAACAAAAACAAAAACAAAAACAAATTCTTTATGATGAAATAAAGGAGATGGTTTTAGAAAAAGGCAGACAAAAAGCATTGGGACTTTTCAGGAACAAGAATCAAGAAATTAATGAATTACTTGACTCAATGCTAAACAAGACCAAAGATCCTTATACGGTGTCAGAAGAATTATCTTTATTAATATTTTCAAATAAATAGGTAGTAGACTATGAGCGAAAATACCGTTAAAACCGATTCTGGCATCCCTGTGAAACAATTCTATTTGAAAAATGATCTGAAAAACGAAAATGAATCCAGTCCTGGAACCTATCCTTTTTTGAGTGGGGTATACCCTACTATGTATAGGGAACGCCTATGGACTATGCGACAATATAGTGGGTTTGGCAGTGCAGAAGAAACCAATAACAGATTTAAATTTTTGCTGGAACATGGACAAACCGGTTTATCGTTGGCTTTTGATTTACCGACTCAAACTGGCAGGGACTCTGATAATCCGCAATCTGAAGGTGAGGTTGGTAGAACGGGTGTTCCTATAAGTTCTCTTAATGACATGCTAACTTGTTTTAGGGGTATTCCTTTGGATAAGATAAGCACTTCAATGACCATAAATTCAACTGCATCTATACTTCTTTCTTTGTATATTTCTGCAGCAGAATCCCAGGGTGTATCTCCCTCCCAATTGAGGGGAACAACCCAAAATGACATATTAAAAGAATACATTGCGCGAAATACATATATTTATCCGCCAAGACCGTCACTGAGGCTAATTGGTGACATGATACAGCATTGTTCAACTCATGTTCCTCAATGGTATCCAATCAGTATCTCGGGATACCATATCAGAGAGGCTGGGTCTAATGCAATACAGGAACTTGCGTTCACTTTTGCAAACGCTATAGAATATATAAATACATGTATTAACAAAGGCTTAAAAATAGATGACTTTGCTCCTAGACTTTCTTTTTTTTTCTGCTGCACCATGGAG
>JACDHC010000136.1 GCA_013821245.1 Candidatus Nitrosopumilus sp. | reverse complement strand
GTTAAAGTGAGCCATCGATATTTTACCAAAGAGGTAGACACAAATTACAACACCTACAAAAGGGGCAAATGCAATAAAGGGAATGCCCAATTTCCCATTTAGTTTGGCATCTATGACCACAGAACCTGTGGCCAATACCACTATAATAAAAGTGCCAATAACCTCGGCAAGAAACTTTTTTTGATTAGAGGATAAGTTATTTCTTATTACCGTGACAAGACTTGTTCTTTTAATCATGCTTTCGCTCTTTTTGTTTTAAATATTCGTATCTGATGTCAGATGTATTAAGTCTTTGGTTATTCATAATTTCTTTACCAATCACTTCAACCATTTCTTTGTTTTTTCTTTGATGTTTTTGTCGCTATTGTTATAAAATAAGTTTACAATGTAAACTATTGATAATGGTAAGGGAAATATGGTAAAGTAGGTGAAATTAGGTAAACAAAAGGGTCCTAAATCCGTTAAAGGAATTGATATGCCCAATAATATGGCAGGCAGGTTACCAATAGTTCAAACTAATATCAATCAGCCATACGCCTGGGCCATTACTTTGGTGTTGTTTGGGGTTGCTGAATTTGGCCCTAACTGCTGTGTTTGCATAATAAAGGTAAATAATTCCCTGATATCCCTGACATCTATAACAGATTGTTTATATTAATAGAATTATAACTCAACATTTGAAAAAAAAACACCTTAACCAAAAACATTTTTTTTAATTAGCATAGTTGAAAATTATTTCAAAATCATAAAGGGATATTATAACAAGATAATTTTACTTATTATAACAAGAGTCAAGATTATCCTATTTTTTCCATCACTAAAAAATGTTAAAAGGAGCAGAATCAATCAAATCAAATGCAAGTCAAGCCTTTGTTAATTTTATGACAAATATGACAAGATTCTGCGTTGCTGCTGCAACAATCATGGGGTTGCTGATGAGCATCTCCTTAGTCCCTGTTAATGCGTATGGTCAGGAAAATGAGGTTAACTTAACCGAGTTTAGGAACCCTTCAGGTGAATTTCAGAGGACATTTGATGCAAAAGCAATTTTTTCTTAGGGTTGACCAAATAATGACGGTGTGGGCAAACAACATTCTCCGTCATGTCATATAAAAATTATTTACAAAAAAATGTTTAAAAGATATATTAATAGTCATTGAAAAGGGAGAGTTATTGAAGGCCCTGTATTTTTTCTTGGCAGTGATTATTGCGATCATCACAGCAAATTTTATCATTGTTTCCGCTGAATCCAACCTCAAAATCATCTATTCAAGTTGGATGTTGATAATAAATTCCCTTATTGCGGCAGGGCTTTCCGTAATGATTCTCTTAAAGGACCGACAAAGCATTAAAAGGGATAAAACGACAATTCATTTAACATTTGGTCTTGTGTTCTGGTTTCTAGCAAACATAATTTGGGGATATTATGAAATAGTGCTTGATATCGTATCTCCTGTTCCTTCATTGGCTGATTTATTCCTGCTGTCTGCATATGGGTTTCTAATATACAGACTAATAATAACATACAGAAATTTGGATCAAACTACTGATAAAAAAGTTATTTTTCTGATAATTTTGGGTACAGGCTTATTTTTGATGTACATACTAAACCTAACTCTATTTTTGAATGAAACGTCAAGTTTCAGGGGTCTTATGCTCTTTGTCGTCACAATAGCATATCCCACGTTAAATTCCGTTTTGACGGTTCTGGCTTTGATGATCCTCCTTGAAATAAAGAGCGAAAGGCATCACTTTATTCCATGGATATGTGAACTAGTTGCTCTTTTATCCGTAGTTGTGGGAGACAGTTGGTTTGCAATTATTGTTCTAACTGCCTTTGTTGAACAGATATGGATCTCTGCATTATTATTGTCCGCACACTATCTGTTAATTGCAGGAGGACTTGTGTATTACCTACGGCATCACATCAAATGGCAGTCAAAAGATCTTGTTTTCAAGATTGTGTCTATTATAAGAAATAAATCTTCCAAAAAGGCATTGCTTTATTCCTTTGTCTTGGTATCTTTTTTAATAGTTGTTGGCCTATATTCTACAAATGCTTTCATCGTTAACGATGACCGATATTTTATCAGTAAAAAGGCATCCAGCATTCAACTCCCCTCTTCATCGTCTCAAACTTCCCAATCCTCTTCAAACAATGGGGAAGTAATCAAGGAATTTGTTGTTGGCGCCATTTTCCCTTTTACTGGCTCCCTTTCCTCGACAGGTAAACCCATCAAGGTGGCATTAGAAAAAGCTGAGTATGACGTGAACAAGGATTTTCAAGACAACAATTCACCGTTTCGATTTAATCTGCTTATGGCTGATTCAAAGACAAGTCCGGAAGGAAGTTTGACAGCGATAAAAAAACTGCATGAGAATGGCGCAAAAATCATTATAGGACCGGGAACAAGTTCTGCAGTATCGGCAGTAAAAGAGTATGCGGACAAAAACGGCATTATACTGATTAGTTACTCAAGCACCTCCCCATTGCTTTCAATAGAAGGGGACAACCTCTTTCGGTTGGTTCCAGACGACACACACCAGGGAAAAATAATCGCAGAAAGGATGATTCAGGACGGCATAAAAGTCATTGTTCCATTTTGGAGAGGCGATATTTACGGGGATGGACTATATAATTCCACTAAATCCGAATTTGAAAAGATAGGGGGGAAAGTAGAAGAAGGTGTTAACTATAAACCGCATACAGGGAATTTTGCCACCAGCTTACACCGAATTAATTTTCTGATGTGGAATCAGGAATTGAAAAAAATAAACACCATTGTCTCTGACTCGATAAAAAAATATGGGGCCAATTCTGTTGGGGTGTATGCAGTGTCCTATGATGAGATAACACCTATATTAATCCAGGCTCCTCTTTTTGAAAGCTTGGGAAAGGTGCGATGGTATGGCAGCGACAGCATAACAGAAAACCACCACCTAACAAAGAATGTCGATTCGGCACTTTTTGCAATGCAAACTCATTTTGCCAATCCGCTGTACTCGATAGGCAGTAGTGAAGCTGAGAAAACAACTGAACTAAAAGAAGCGCTGGAAAAAGAGTTGCATGAAGTTGGTTCAATTACATATCCGGCAAATGGTTATGATTCTTATTGGATAGCCTCACTGAGCCTTTATAAAAACGACACCCTGGATAATAACAACAAAGAAAATGTGACCAAATCCTTTAGGGAGATTGTCTTTGAAACCGCAGAGTCATTTAATGGCGTATCTGGCAAAATAGAACTCAACAATGCAGGGGACCGCGTCGGCGGAAATTATGATTTTTGGGTCGTTAACAAAAACAACAATTCCAAAAGTTACGAATGGGAAATAGAACACGGTTTTGAAACAGCAAAACAATGCCCTGTCGGATCCCATTCCTCCTGCTAGAAAAATAGGGTTTTACTGAGCAAACAGGTAGTAGTGGTGGTGATGGTGGTATTAGACAACAATATCAAGAATATTGTTTTCCCTATAAAACAATCTCCTTTTGATAGTAAAAAAGATTTTGTAGCAGGTTGTCTTTTTTCTTTGTTGTTGTCGTTGTTGTTGCTTTCTTGCCAATATGCTCCCAGTCTCCAGCCTCATTCCTTTTTTTTAAATTCAACATTAAAGTTAAAACCATAAATAAACTCGTTTATGGGCTCGTATGGATGCGAATCACGAAGCCCTATCAAAAGTGCGATGTTTTTGCTTTTGGACAGGACAACGGTGGTCACTCTCAAAACCTCAAGATCTGCCCCTTCCAAATCTATTTTTCCCAGTTGACCTCCTCTGCGTTTATCCCATTTTGCAGCAACAGGAAGGTCATTATGTTGGTGTTAAGGAAGGAAATAGTTTTGGCAATTGTTTGTTGTATATTTTATCATTGCATCTTACCTGTTGCGATATTGCTATGGTTTTACTTCGTAGATGATGTTAAATGGTGTCCTAGTTGCTTGCCTAAATTTGGTAAAGCCTGCTTTCTCTGTTATTTCCTTAGTTCTCTTTTCGCCTGCCTGTGCTCCCAACGCAGGACCGTTATCAGCCAAAGAATTTGGGACGCATATCAGGGTAGAGGCAGCATAGCATATTCTTCCCAAGGGGTTTAGGTTATCCTCCATCTTGTCGTTGGCCATGGGTTCCACAATCATACACGTACCACCCGGCTTAAGCGATTGTTTTGCATATTTCATTGCTCCAACAGGGTCACCCATGTCATGAAGACAATCAAAAAACGTCAACAGATCATAGTCATTGCCAATTGACTCATTTGCAGATACAACCTTAAACTCTATATTATTACCTGCTCCTTCCCTTTTTGCTTGCTCTTTGGCCTTCTCGATAGAGGGGCTATGGTTGTCATATCCATAAAATGTTGAATTAGGGTATGCCTTGGCCATTATCATGGTAGAGATGCCATAACCGCATCCAATGTCTCCCACTTTAACCCCTTCATTTAGTTTCTGCTCAACACCATCAAGGGAAGGAATCCATGATTGTACAATATTGCCAATGTAACTTGCTTTGTAGAATCTGGCAGTGCCTTCAAACAAATCATGGTGATGTTCGCCCCACCTTAACCCTTTGCCTGTGCGAAACATTTCAACAAATTTATCCTCATCTTTAAAGATGGATCTGATTACTTGGTATGCCCCATGTATGTATACAGGACTGTTCTCATCTGCCAATACCATTGTTTGTTCTGGAGGTAGAGAATATGTGCCATGTGTTGTGTTGTATGTCACATATCCTCCAGCGACCTGATTTGCGAGCCATTCCCGTACATATCTTTCAGAGGTGTCCGTTTTATTTGCTAATTCTGCAGAAGTGGTGGAACCAAGCTCTGCCATTGCCTTATACAACCCGAGTCTCTCTCCGATGATCACAAGCATTGCGCTATAGGTACTGCCAACGTCTCCAGCAGCCTTTATCATAAATTCATTTAGTTTTTTTTCATCAAATGCAGTTTGAGATTGCATAATTTAGCATGGCTTTGGAATTTCTTATTAAAGTTATGCATGTAGCATCATTTTATGCCATATTTTGCATCTCATAACATATGATTATAGTTTTGATTATTATTTTATTGTTTTTCGTAATCAAATACTACCCTAAATCAATACACCATGTCAGCAATCAAAATATTGTATATATTACAAAAAAAAATTATTTGCAATTTTAATCCCAAAATAGTTATTTAACCCTTTTATTACCTGCCAAACTCAAACCCCCTTGGACCCATAGGACATCTCTTCTCTTTTATAGGACTGAATTAAACTATATTATTTATGGATAAAATATTCAGAAATTGACTAAAGTTATGCTGCTTTATTCTTAACAATCTAGAGATACCAAATCTGATGCATTTCGTAGTTTCAAAGCATTGACATTGAGTATAAGTAATCAGATATCAAAATGCTACAATATGCATAAATAAAATTAAGGAACATAATACAATTCTGATATACTTTCGATCCCTTGTATACTTATTAGGCATATCTGCATGTCCTATTCCTAATGACTAATCCTTATTTTCGAAAATGTTTTTTTGAGTCGATAAAATTAAGCAATAAGAAAGCAGGATCCTTGGATGAATTGGAGGGGATAATAGATGGATGATAACAAAAAGGCAATGAGGAAATTAAAACTACAGGTGCAAATGTCCATAGATGGTTGCATAGCAGGGCCCAATAATGAAATGGACTGGATGGTCTTTTTTGGGGATGAAAAACTCAAAGAATTTGAAAACAGAATACACGAGCCAGTTGATACCATTCTTCTGGGAAGAAAAATGACAGGCGAATTTATTTCCTATTGGGCAAATG
>JACDHC010000135.1 GCA_013821245.1 Candidatus Nitrosopumilus sp. | reverse complement strand
CTGAAAGTTATAGTCTTGCAGTTGCAGGATTCGTGATATCAGGTTTGGGAATGGATTCATTTTACCAAACACGAATCTATGACATGTCTCTGTAACTCCCGACTCAATTAGATGAATGGCGATAGGAGGTTTAGTATCAATCATATCCTAAACCAATTCCTGTCGCCTTTAATTGGACAACCATTTTTTTAACAATTTGGAGGTGACAGAGCATATGGAATTGCAGGTACTCCGATGGTAATACTACTAGGTATTCTTAGGATATAAGATGAAAAAGATTGTCCAAGTAAAATGACTAGATAGACATATCATTCTCCATGACTGTTATCTACAGTGTTGCTTATCCTCTCTATCTGCTCTTGTAATTCTAAATCCAACTATAGTTTTACTCCCTTACATACTTAAAAGAATCCTTTGAATTGTTAAATTAATGAGTGATTTGACACAAACACAACAAGAAACAGGAAATTATGTTGGACTTGTTTTTTACAAAGTTCCTAAAAAATTTCACAATGAAATAATACAGATAAACAAGGAATCCTTTGATATGTTTAAAGAGCATGGTGCCCTAAAATATGAAGTTTTTCAACTAAATAATAGCAGGACCTGGGAAGGTGAAGGTATGGAAGCCTTTACTAACATAACCAATCTCATACCTGTTGGTCAAGGAGAAGAGCTATGGGTAGAGGTGCATTCTTACAGAGACGCAGAGCATGCAAAAGAAATGATGGCTAACTGTGAAAAGGATGAAAGGATGCAACCACTCTTTAAGCAGTTTATGGATATCATTGTTCCTGGTTCTAAAGTGGTTATGGGCGACTTCAGCCGTCTCAATTTATAGGCAGGAGACATATGGAGAAGAGTGCGTACATCAGCACATTTTTGATTTACCTTCCGATAATTAAAAAGGACAACCAAATCCCTTTGTTTTGCTATCTGGATATCTTTTTCCTCTTGCTGGGCGAATACTTTATCGTTGTGCGAAAAAAAAGAAATGGAGCAACAAAAGCAATAAAAGGCAAATAGGGTAAAAAGAAGCATAGACAGCCTATTAAAATAATCCAATTGATACCAAATATTTTGATAATTTATTATTTCTTTCGGCTAGATTCAAAAACACAAAGACAATGTTTGGTAAAAGTAATATATAAAAAAATTATATTCAATGACTTTTTTTTATGACGAACCGTTTTTTGGGTTTCTTAAAAAGATTTTATTATATTGTAGTTAACAAATTATAGCCCATAGGTATATAATTATTTTATAAATTTATTACATGTAAAAATTATCTAAATGGTATCTGTTAGGTTTCGCATAATTTTTTGCTTGTTACTGGTAGTCATTACTTTCATCATTTTAGGATATCCAAATTTTGTTTTTTCACAAAATGGCAATATGAGCATGAGCAGTAACAAAACATGGATTAGTCAACAAAATAACTTGAATGTAATGATGAAACTTTATCCAGAGGTTCCAATCATTGACCAGAAAACAAAAATCTCGTTTCAATACGCGATTATATGGTACGGATTCGAGTACCACTCCAGGCTTTCACGAATTTGACCATGCTATTAAATAGCATATTTGGCATATTTTGTCTATAGAATTGAATCTCATGCATAGCCAGTTAATCTTATTAATTAGATTACACACAAGTTTGTTGGATGTCCGACTCGGCCCATAGTGTTAAAGTGCCTAATTTGATTCAAGAAACCAAAGCAATTGTTTTCCTTTAGATTTCATGAGTTATGAATTAGACTATGGATGAACCATTAGAGTTTATTATAGTGTGGGTCAATTTTTCGTTAACACACCTTGTAAAGTTTGTAGTATTAAATCAAATTAATTTAAACATCAATGAACTATGTATTTTGCGAATGTGATATATATGATATGGATTATTCAGTCAATATTTGAAATTTATTATTATTTTCATTCACTATATTTTTCGATCATCTTGTCTTATTTCCTTATCGTTACTAATTTTATCATTAGAGTTAGTAATTGATTCATTTAAAATAGAATGTCTCCATAAATTTTGCTAATGCTATGGAATAATTACAACTACATTTTAAAAGAATTTCAAAGATGATAAAGTCAATACAAAGATGGGGTTAACACAGTAATATTGAGAGTTATTCTTATTTTTATCAAGTTAGCCGATTTACAAAGTCAATGATAAATTTATTTCCAATAATAAATGTTATAATCTAAATCTTTAAATATTGTATTATCTTTTTTAATCAAAACTCATGAGTATCTATTTTAACCATTAACAACTTGTTAATGAATTTGAAATTTTATGATGGTTAAACTTAAACTTAATTTTTACCTTATATATAACAAAAATTAAAGGTTATACTGGTTCTTTTTCCTCGTTGTTGTTATCGGTTGTTGCTTCTAATGCTGCTTTTCTAAGATCTCCAGCAGGACCACTAGTTTCAGGATTACTTTCTGCATCGCCTATTTCAGATGCATTGTTTTGAGATTGTTCTAGATTTTTGTTTTTTTTGCTATTTTCTTCTGTTGAATTGCCCATTGATATTGAATAACTAACAAAAGTTATTAATCTATGCTTTATGTTTAATATTGCATCTTTTAAAATTGCACATGATATGAAAATTTTTTATTGATAAGACTTTATTCACTTTACGATTTCTTATTCTTATTATGATAATATACAAAAAGTTGTAACCAATTGATTATGTGCTTTAATTCCTTTTCTTTTTTCTAGATGGAAATAATTATCGTAACATTCCTTTTTATTTTTGATGTATTGAACGAGTATTTCTATGTTAACAATTTTCTCACAGTAGGAACGAATAGGACATTATAATGAAGTATTTACATGTTTGAGTATCTCTCTTTCCTCATCCATCTGTTATATTGGAATTTTGAATTTAGTTTTGATTAAATTAGCGATAGCCTCTCTGCAACAAGTCTGTTCCTTTCAATAGATATGATGTTTCTGAGATTTCTTTGCCATTTAGCATAACGGCAAAGTAAATCCAAATATGGTTTGAATTACCCTTGATAATGGTATCATCTATAACATAACCTTCATTTTTCCCCCATTGCTTGTCATTTTAATTAGTTTATACTTTTGGATCCATTTGCAGATATAACTGTCGCTTTAAGTTGAATATTAAAGAGGTAATGCTTTTGTGTGTTGCTAAAGGACAGACCTAGAAAGTACAACATATAACCCATAGCCAATGCATCCTGAGGGTGTTTTGTTATTTACGGTATTCGTAATAGAATAGAGCAGATTCAATCCATAGGTTTATAGTTAAATGAGGAGCCGTTTGAAGAAAGATATAGATATATAAAAAATATATCTAATCTAATGAACAGTCAAACAAAAAAGATCACTGTTAAATGCCTCATGTGCGATGAGGAAATCACAGAACCTTTAAGTTCAAGTTTTGCCGAGCAACATATAGCTACCAATGCCGGACACCTAGAGTATAGGATAACTTTAGAGATGCCTTCTTCAAATGTCCCTGACAATCAACCAACTTTAATCTTTGATGATAAGAAAGAACACTAGTAGATTTCATTAAAAGTTGCAATAACATTACAATATTAAAACAATTAATAGAAAAGATATGCCAACATTTCTCATTAACCCTTGTATGAATAATTACCAAAGTTCTATATTACACGGTAGTATAAACAAACAATATTAACATCCATTTTGATAAATATGTAAATTCTAAAGTAATTTTAATGTCTTCACTAATTGTCGTTGCAATCATTTTTTTGTTTCAATTATAATACTAACCTGAGCTCATATTACTGACTTCCTTCAAACACAATGGACACAATGTAGCATTAGTTTCAGATGTGAACATTTTACCACACGATGAGCATTTAACCTTTTGATCTTCATACATATGTATCGTTGTAATCTGCTTATAAAAAAACAAACTGTTTATGTAAAAAAATTGTTTAAGTAATGTAATAATATCTCATATTTTGATATTTAAATAACTTCGCCTATAACCAAATTTAATTAATAGACTAATTTTGTATTCTTTATTACATATAGTTTTAAAAGTTTCTATTCATTATATCTAGGTGATAAAAATCTCATTTATTCTTTATTGGATAGAAGAAATATTTATTAGATACGTATGATGAAGTTAAAAACTATCTTTTTATTAATTACAAACTTTTTTGAAATTTTATAATGAATATAAAGGACGGATCAAATAATTCTTAAATGTTTTGAGAAATAATTATAATACATCATAAAAGCATAATGGGTATGGTTACTAAAATATACCTAATACCCTAATTATAAGTTTGAAATAAACATTATCCAGTTTATCATGGAGATAGCTTTCATATTTGATCTCCTGTGTCATCTAAAACTTCTTTTGCCTTTTCGTTTTTATTTTTAGATTCGGGATTGTCCGGATCTATAATTTCAATCTCTGGTTCAGTATTTGCCTTTACTCTTTCGCCTGCATCTCCTACCTCATCTTTATTTTCTTTATTTTCTTTACTTTTATATTCTCCATCTAACATCATAAATCAATATTGGTATACCTTTTTGTTATATAATATTACATGTTAATGAAGAAAGGAATTTCTTCGTATGCATCATATTGCTTGGAGATGAAGAAGAGTTTGGATATAGAGATTTCTTGTTATAAAAGAGATTTGTAAAAAGTTTTATAATTTTATTTTGTAAAGTATTTGAAAACAGTCAAATGAAGTTTATTAAATTTATTTCTTTAAATAACATTAACAATGTCTGAAAGTAGCAATGATAATAACAAAAGTCGAGTAGCTGTAATAACCGGTTCAAGCCGAGGTATTGGTAAAGCTATTGCAACAGAGTTTTTCAAGTCAGGATATAATTTAGTGTTAAACGCAAGAGATGAGCAAGAACTAAATGATACCGTTGAAGATATTTTAAGAGAAGCATTAGGAGAAGCTTTAGTAGAAGGGGACAAAAATAGAATATCTTATCTAGTGGGTGATATATCACAGGAACAAACTTGTATTTCATTGATAGAGCAAGCTATTCAAAAGTTTGGTAGAATTGATGTATTGGTTAACAATGCCGGAATACGAGGTGAATCTAAAAAAATTCATGAATTGAGTGCTAGCGAGTGGGATGAGGTCATTAATATCAACTTAAGGAGCGCATTTTTATGTACAAGAGAAGCTGTAAAGCAAATGTTAAAAAACACAAATTCAAGTGATGTGCCTCTAAGTGATAACAATAACAACAACTACAATTTCTCTATCATTAACATGTCCTCATATCACGAATCTGTCCCTCAGGTGGAGGGTGTTGCCTATACTGTCTCCAAGGGTGGGATGGAAATGCTAACTAAAACTGTTGCACTGGAATTAGCTGATAAAGGAATAAGAGTGAATGGAGTTGCGCCAGGTGCAATAGAAACAGAGATGCAAAAGGAAGTAATGGAAGACGAACAAAAAAAGATGCATAAAGAAAGCAAAACACCTATGGGACGATTTGGAAAGCCAGAAGAAATAGCTAAAGTTGTATTATTTTTAGCATCAAAAAGTGCAAGCTATATTGCAGGAACAACGGTCTATGTGGATGGAGGCAGATCTCTTTCCTCTTGAATATCAAGTTAAAATTCCATTTTTTTGAATAATTGTGTCCTAAACAATTAAAATATAAGCATAGTAAATTAATATAATTTTAAAATAGTTTAGTAATTATCTATACAATTCAAAGACATTTTGGATTTATTAAACGAAGAAAATGCTATCCTGTATATATATTGAAGATATATTGGAACATGCTTTGTTGCCTAACTCAACCTATT